>JADLFL010000040.1 GCA_020845575.1 Acidobacteriota bacterium
CCGCGAATATTGCTCGATATTCTCAGTCGTCGCGCCTTGCGGATCGGGGCGCCTCGTCGGTCTCGGTGCACGCCGGGACTTCCACCACGGGCTGCTAACGCTGCGCGGCGAGCTCGCGGTACGTCGTCAACCTGATTCCGCGGCGCTCGATGACGGCGCGGACCTTCGGACTCGTCCACATCTCGACGTTGCCGCTGCGATCGGCCGCGACGTACTCGTAGCCCGGATGACCGATCGCGCGCATCTCCGGGTCGTCTGTCGACGCGTGGTCGATGTGGAGCCACAGGCCGGGTTCGAGCGTTTCGAGGCGGGCGGCCAGCTTGTCTGCCTTCACGGCGCCGGTGTCCGTGCCGTCGTAGACGCGGCCGATCGACTTCACGCCGACGTCGAACGGCTGCAGGAGACCGTACTCCTTCGACAGGCGCGCCACGAGGTCGCGCACCTCCGGCGCCAGCGACGTGAATCCCATGTGCGCCCACGTGTAACTCACGCGCGGGATGTGCCGCTTGGCCGTCGTGATCTGCGCGCGCAGTTCGCGTTCGATCTCATCGAGCTTCCACTGCGATTCCTTCAGGCTCGTGCCCGCTGCGTAGCCCTGTCGCGGCGAGACCAACGGAAAGAAGTACCCGTTCTCGTCCACGATGCTGGGCGCTGGCGTGAGCGGGCGCCACTTCACGTTGGTCCATTCGCTGGTGAGCGCGAGATGCACGCCGACGTCGAGATCGGGATGCTCGCGCAGCATGGTGACGGCCTCGGGGAACCACGGACCCGGCACGATGACGTTGGTCGTGCGCACGACGCCATCGCGATAGGCGGCGATGGTGCCGACGTTCACGCCGTGCGCGGCGCCCATGTCGTCGCCCTTGACGATCAGGCGAATCTCGTTCGAGCCGGCAGGCTGCAGCAGCAAGGCCACGAGGAGCAGCGGAATCAATCGCATGGCGCATCGTAATGCCGAATGCCGAATGACGAATGCGGGCAATGACCAATGACGGCAAATGCCGAATGCTTGCCGCGCCGTAGCCCGGAAGCGCGGGGCGCGACGTCCGGGCGAAGGCGGGTCGGAGTAGAGTGGCGCGCATGGATACGCTGCGGGTGGGCCTGCGCATCGGGGCGATGGTCGGGGTGTTGAGCGCCGGACCGGTGATGGCGCAGGTCGTCGTCACGCCGTCGGCCGACGGCGTCGCTGTCGACATCGACGGCAAGCCGTTCACTGTCTTCCATACCGGCGGCAAGGATCTGAACCGCGTCTACCTCCATCCGCTGCGCGCGGCGACGGGTACGGTGGTCAACAGGTCGGTGCCGCCCGGACAACTGCCAGGGGAGACAAAGGACCATCCGCATCACGCAGGGCTGTTCTACGGACACGGTGACGTGAACGGCTTCAACTTCTGGGCGATCCGCAACGAGCCGCCGGGCAACGCCGACGTCCCGGCGTCGACGCTCGGCCGCATCGTGCTGTCTGGCCCCGTCGAGACGACGAGTGGTCCGGCCACCGGCACGATTGCCGCGCGCCTGCAGTGGCTGCAGCCCGACGGGACGCCGCTCCTCGTCGAGACGCGCACCATGACCTTCCATGCTCACCCCACGCTGCGCATCATCGATGTGGACATCACGCTGCGCGCGCTGGCGCGCGCCGAGTTCCGCGACACGAAGGAAGGCACGTTCGCGATGCGCATGGCGACCGAGCTCGACGAGCCGCCCGCGACGGCCAAGCCCGGCGCGCCGCGACGTACGGGCCGTCTGCTCAACTCGCGCGGCGGCGTCGGCGAGAAGCAGGTGTGGGGGAAGCAGGCTGAGTGGGTCGACTACGCGGGCCAGATCGGTACTGAGGCCGTGGGCGTGGTGATGATGGACCACCCCGGCAACCCGCGCCATCCCACGTACTGGCATTCACGCGGCTACGGCCTGCATTCCATCAATCCGTTCGGTCTGCACGATTTCCTGAACGACAAGACCCGGAACGGCGGCATGACCATCGATGCCGGGCAGGAAGTGCGATTCAGGTACCGCGTCGTGATCCATCCGGGGCTGTCGGCGGCCGCGCTTGCCGACCTGTATCGAGACTATGCACAGGGCCGTGCTCCGAGCCGGTGATCGAGCCTCCTCTTTGCAGGATTGAACCCTGGCACGGTCTGTGCTCGTCTATGTCGCCATGATTCGCGCACTCAACGCCGCTGATGTGGCCGTCAGGCCCGATGGCGACCAGTGGGTCGTGCTGGACCATGCCAACCGCTGGGCCTCCGATCGCCGGTATTCCCTGCGTTCTTCCGCCATTCGTGCCGGGCTCCTGCTCGCGCGCGACACCGGCGGTGCCTTGTGGATTGCCCGCCGCCCGCGTCCCTCGCGGGTTCGCGCCCGGTCGCGCCGCACACACTGACGCCGCTTCTCCGACCGCCCTGTCGGCGGGGCCGACACATACACAGACATGCCGCGATGCCGGGAAAGCCGCGACAGCCGTCGCTGGCGGTAGGCCCGGCTCTCCGGCCCCTGCACCATGGAGGAGGTCGGCGGCTACCCCGAGGTGGGGGGGGGGGCGTGTCTGAGCCGTGGGTTGAAACCCCTGGCCTCCAGATGAGGACCTGCCGGCCGTTCGGTTGCCGGTTGCCGGTTGCCGGAGACAATCACTACATGACCCGCTTTCCGACTCGCGTCTGGGCCACGATCCGGCGGTACGGGTTGCTGTCCGAGGGGGATCGGGTGCTCGTGGCCGTGTCAGGCGGAGTGGATTCGGTCGTCCTGCTGCACGTGCTGGCGGCGCTCGCGCCGCGGGCGGGTGTTCGGCTGGCGGGGGTGGTCCACGTCCATCACGGCCTGCGGGGCGCTGCGGCCGACGCCGACGCCGCCCTGTGCGAGCGGCTGGCAACCGACCTCGGTCTGCCGTTCGATCTGGTGCCCGTCGACGTCGCTGGCGAGTCGACTCGCCGCAAGTGGTCGCTCGAGCGCACGGGGCACGCCCTCCGGCACGCGGCGCTCCGGCTCGTCGCCCGCCGACGCCTGGCCACCCGGATCGCACTCGGTCATACGCTCGACGACCAGGCGGAAACGGTCGTGCTCCGGCTCCTGCGAGGGGCCGGGACGCGCGGACTGGCTGGCATGTGGCCGAGCCACGGCCCCGTCATCAGGCCGCTGATCGGGTGTCGGCGCGTCGAGGTGGAACAATACGCCGCCACGCGGGGTCTCATCTGGAATGAGGATGCGTCCAACGCGGATCCCGCCATCCCGCGCAACCGCGTGCGCCACGACGTCCTGCCTGCCTTGATTGCCGTCGCCGGATCTTCATTGCCAGCGCGGCTGGCCCGCCAGGCCGACGCGTGGCGAGACGATGAGCAGTGGCTGGCGGCGTGCGTGGCCGTGGAGCTTCCGTCGGTGCTGACACCGCATGCCGACGGTGGCTGGCTGCTGGATCTGCGCCGGCTCGACGCGTCGCCGCCCATGCTCCGCCGCCGCGTCAGGATGGCGAGCCTGGAGCAGATGCTGCCGCGCGGCGCGGTCACCCTGTCGCGCGTCGACGCCTTGGAGCGGCTGGAGACGCTGCGTGATGGCGGGCGGGGCCGGCTGGGGCAGCTCACGGTGACCCGCGTCGGGGCACGGCTGAGGTTCGAGACCGATGGTGACGGCCAGGTTCAGCCTTCGACTCCGCTCAGGCCGAGACGGGCGGCCGCTGTCCCGGGCGAATGCGCGTTGTCCGTCCCGGGGATGGCGGTCGTTGGAGACGGAGGGATGCGCGTGGAGGCGATGGTGGTGCCGCGTGCCGAGTGGGACGCGGATCGACGGTCGGGGCGCGCCGCCGGAGCGACGTGGGCCGCGCTCGACGCCGATCGCGTGGGGCCGGCGATGGTGGTCCGGAGTCGTCGCGCCGGAGATCGGATGCGGCCGCTGGGCGCGCCCGGCAGTCAGAAGATTCAGGACCTGATGGTGAACAGGAAGGTCGCGCGCCTCGACCGCGACAGCGTTCCCGTCATCACGACCGCACGCGGACAGATTGCGTGGGTGGTGGGCCTCGCAGTCAGCGAGGCCTTGGCAATCCAGCCACAGACGACCGGCGTGCTACTCTTGCAAGTCACGCGGTCAGGAGGAAAGGCTTGAACTCGACGCTTAGGAGCCTGCTCTTCTGGATGGTGCTCGTCATCGTCGGGGTCTTGATCTGGAACTACTCGCAGACGTTTCAGGGCCGCGAAGAAGTCATCCCATTCAGTCAGTTCGTACAGCAGCTCGACTCGAACAAAATCGACAAGGTCACCATCACGGGGCAGGAGATCGTTGCCTCGTACAAGGATGGTGAGCGGGTCCGCACGTACGCGCCGAGCCAGTACGAGGGCCTCGGGAACAAGCTCGTCGCCAACAAGGTCGTCGTAGAGGCCAAGGAGGAGACCGGCAGCCCCTGGGCGACGTTCCTCTACATGTGGGCCCCGATTCTGTTGATGATCGGGTTCTGGGTGTTCTTCATGCGGCAGATGCAGAGCGGGGGCAACAAGGCCCTGTCGTTCGGC
This sequence comes from Acidobacteriota bacterium, assembly GCA_020845575.1. NCBI lineage: Bacteria > Pseudomonadati > Acidobacteriota > Acidobacteriota bacterium. The sequence goes on from JADLFL010000040.1 coordinate 4,494, forward strand.
AAGAGCCGCGCGAAGCTCTCGTCGGGTTCGCAGAAGAAGGTGACGTTCAAGGACGTTGCCGGCGTGGACGAGGCGAAAGAGGAACTCCAGGAGATCATCGATTTCCTGAAGGAGCCGCAGAAGTTCCAGAAGCTCGGCGGCCGCATTCCGAAGGGCGTGCTGCTCATCGGCCAGCCGGGCACCGGCAAGACGCTGCTGGCGCGCGCGGTGGCCGGTGAGGCCAACGTGCCGTTCTTCTCGATCTCGGGCTCCGACTTCGTCGAGATGTTCGTCGGCGTGGGCGCGAGCCGCGTGCGCGATCTCTTCGAACAGGGCAAGAAGAACGCGCCCTGCATCATCTTCATCGACGAGATCGACGCCGTGGGTCGTCACCGCGGCGCGGGCCTCGGCGGCGGACACGACGAGCGCGAGCAGACGCTGAACCAGCTCCTGGTGGAGATGGACGGCTTCGAGAGCAACGAAGGCGTGATCCTGGTGGCCGCCACCAACAGGCCCGACGTGCTCGACCCGGCGCTCCTGCGTCCGGGTCGGTTCGACCGCCGCGTGGTGGTGGATCTGCCTGACGTGCGTGGTCGTGAGCAGATTCTCGCCGTCCACACCAAGAAGATCCCGCTCGGCGACGATGTGAAGCTGAACGTGATCGCCCGTGGCACGCCGCGCTTTGCCGGCGCCGACCTCGCGAACCTGGTCAACGAGTCGGCCCTCATCGCCGCTCGCCAGAATCGCAAGGTCGTGACGATGCACGACTTCGAGATGGCCAAGGACAAGGTCATCATGGGTGTCGAGCGCAAGTCGCGGATCATCAGCGACGACGAGAAGCGCCACACGGCGTTCCACGAGGCCGGGCACGCGCTCGTCGCGGCGCTGCTGCCCAACGCCGTGCCGCTCCACAAGGTCACGATCATCCCGCGCGGCATGGCCCTCGGCGTCACGTCGTTCCTGCCCGAAGGCGAGCAGGTCGACTTCTCGAAGGACGAGGCCGAATCGCAGATCGCCGTCGCGATGGCGGGCCGGATCGCCGACGAGCTGTTCTGCAACACGAAGACCGCCGGCGCGCGCAACGACATCGAGCAGGCCACGGGCCTCGCGCGCCGCATGGTGTGCGAGTGGGGCATGAGCGACCTCGGTCCGCTCAGCTTCGGCAAGAAGGAAGAGCAGATCTTCCTCGGCCGCGAGATCGCCCAGCACCGCGACTACTCGGAGGCCACGGCCATCCGCATCGACGAGGCCGTCCAGGGCTTCGTGATGGAGGGCTACGACAAGGCCCGCGCCATCATCGAGCAGCACCGCGACGCGATGCAGCGCATCGCCGACGAACTGCTCGTGCGCGAGGTGCTCGACGCCGATCAGGTGCGCCGCATCATCGCGGGCCACTCGCTCGACGCGCCGGAGCCCGTTGTTCCCCCGGGAACGCCGTCTGAAGCGGCCCCCGAGGAACGGCGTCCGCGTCCGTCGATCGTGCCGGCCATGCCCCTGCCCAACAAGCCGCTCGCGCAGGAGTAGGGCTGGCCACCCCTCGCCGCCACTTCTCGCTCGCTCTCCCTGACGGTCGTTCGCTCGCCCTTGGCGAGCGGACACTCGTCATGGGCATCCTGAACGTCACTCCCGACAGCTTTTCCGACGGCGGTCGCCTCGTCGATGCGGCCGCGGCCGTCGACGCAGCCCTGGCGATGATTGCCGCCGGTGCCGGCATGGTAGACGTCGGCGGTGAGTCGACCCGGCCTGGGGCACGGCCCGTGGACGTCGCCGAGGAAGCGGCGCGCGTCGTGACTGTCGTGCGCGCCCTGCGCGCGCAGACGGACGTCCCGATCTCGGTCGATACCACCAAGCCCGCCGTGGCCCGCGCGGCGGTCGACGCGGGCGCGTCCCTCATCAACGACATCAGCGGACTGCGCCACGACAGCGGGATCGCGGGTGTTGCCGCGGAAACGGGAGCGGCGCTGGTGTTGATGCACATGCGCGGCACGCCCGCCGACATGTACCGCTACGCGATGTACACGGACGTGATGAGCGAGGTGGCTGACGAGCTGCGCTGGAGCGTCGACACGGCCCTCGCAGCCGGCGTGTCGCGCGATGCGATCGTCATCGATCCCGGCGTCGGGTTCGCGAAGCGGGCCGTCCACAGTTGGGACGTCGTGGCCCATCTCGACCACCCGGCGCTGCTGGCGCTGGACCTGCCCCTGTTGGTCGGCGCGTCGCGCAAGTCCTTCCTCCAGGACGCCATCGGCGAGTGCCCGGCCGCCGGGCGCGACGCCGCCAGTCTGGCCGTGGCGACCGTCGCGGCCCTGGCGGGCGTGCACATCGTTCGCGTGCACGATGTCTCAGGAAGCGTGCAGGCCGTGCGCACGGCAGATATGATCGTCGCCGCCGCCGCGTCGGGCTCGTCCTGACCTCACGCGGCGTCGATCGTCATGGATACCGTCATCTCGTGGGTCAACCGCACGCCCATCACGGGCTGGGACGTCGTCGACGTCCTGATCGTGGCGTTGATCATCTACGAGTCGCTGAAGCTCATCCGCGGCACGCGCGCGATGCAGATGGCGGTCGGGTCCGTGCTGCTCGTGGGCCTGTACTTCTTCTCGATCGCGGCGCCGCTCCAGACGGTCAACTGGCTGATCCGCAACATGATCGGCTACGTCGTGTTCGCGGCGATCGTCCTGTTCCAGAACGACATCCGGCGCGCGCTCGCGCACTTCGGCCGTACGCCCTTCGTGAGAGCGTTCTCCCGCACCGAGAACGACGACGAGACGATCGAGGAAGTGGTGACGGCGGCCATGCAACTGGCCGACAGGCGGACGGGCGCCATCATCGTGATGGAGCGCCAGATCGGGCTGCGCAACTACATCGAGAGCGGCATCCCGCTCGACGCGATGGTCACCCACGACCTGCTGGTCACAATCTTCCAGACGAGCGGCCCGCTGCACGACGGTGCCGTCATCATCCAGGAGAACAAGATCGCCGCGGCGTCCTGCTTCCTGCCGCTGACCGTCAGCCCGACGGTTGCGACGGCGATGGGCACGCGGCACAGGGCCGCCATCGGCCTGACCGAAGAGAACGATGCCGTCGCCGTCGTCGTGTCTGAAGAGACGGGACGCATCTCGGTGGCCATCGAAGGGCAGTTGCTGCGCGGCTTCACGGCCGAAACCCTGCGGGCTCGCCTGACCGAACTGGTCCTCCATCGCAAGTCCGGCCGTCGCGGCCGGCCGGTCCCCTGACCATGGCCCTGCGTCCCTTCGCGAACTTTCCGCTCAAGGTGCTGTCGCTGCTCGTGGCCATCGTGCTGTGGGCGGCGGTATCGGGCCAGAGCACCGTGGAGCGCAACATCCGCGTGCCACTGGAGTATCGCAACGTACCGGCGGGCATGGAGATGGTGGGCGATCCTCCCGGGTCGGTGGACGTCAGGCTGCGCGGATCGTCGGGGAACCTCGCGCGCGTGATGCAGGGCGACGTGGTCGCGGCGCTGGATCTGACCAACGCCAGGCCCGGGACGCGCATCCTCAACATCCATGCGAGCGAGGTCCGCGTGCCGTTCGGCGTGCAGGTGGTGCAGGTCACGCCGCCGGCGGTGTCGCTCGAGTTCGAGATGTCGGGGCAGAAGGTGGTGCCTGTCTCGCCCGTGGTCGAGGGCGACCCGGCGCCGGGATTCGTGGTGGGCCGCATCACGTCATCCCCTGCCACGGTGCAGGTACTCGGGCCTGTCGGGCGTCTCGAGGCCCTCGTCGAGGCGACCACCGAGCCCGTCCACGTCGAGGGCGCGCGCGCGCCGGTGACCGACAAGGTGACCATCGGCGTCGAGGATGCGTCGGTGCGCCTGCGCGAACCGCTGGCGGCCCAGGTCCACGTGGAGATCCTGCCCGCGCCGGTGCAGCAGTCGTTCACGGGCGTGCGGGTGTCGGCGATCAACGTCGAGCGCGGCCTCTCCGTGCGGATCTCGCCATCGACCGTATCGGTGGTGGTGCGAGGCACGCGCGAGCGCATCGCCGGCATGGAGGCCGACGACCTTCGTGCGTCAGTCGACCTGGCCGACGTCGGCCGCGGCCAGCACGCCGTGCAGGTCGTGGTCTCCAACCGGGAGGGCGTCGCCGTCGAGTCGGTCGAGCCCGCCACAGTGACAGTCCGCATCAAATGATGACCGGTGCCCCCATGAAACTCTTCGGAACCGATGGCGTGCGTGGCGTGGCTGGCGAGGTGCCGCTCGACGAGACCACTGTCACGCGTCTTGGCGCGGCGCTGGTCCGTGTGCTGCCACACACGGGACCGGTGCGAATCCTGACGGGGCGCGATACGCGTGAGTCGGGGTTCTGGATCGAGCGGACGCTGGCGCGTGGCGTGCGGGCGATGGGCGGCGACCTGCTGTCTGCGGGCGTCCTGCCGACGCCGGCCGTGGCCGTCATCACGCGCGCAGAGGACTTCGACGCCGGCATCGTGATCTCGGCGTCGCACAACCCGTATCAGGACAACGGCATCAAGGTCTTCTCGGGGCACGGGCAGAAGTTCGACGAATCGCTCGAACGCGAGATCGAAGCGCTGGTCGCCGATCCGCACTTCGTGGTGTCTGCCGAGGCGTCTGCCGAGATCGAGCCGCACGACGTGATCGAGACGTACATGCGCCACTGCCGCGCAGCGCTCCCGTCGCCGGGCGCCGTGTCGGGATTGCGCATCGGACTCGACTGCGCCAACGGCGCGACGACCACCGTGGCGCCGCGGCTGTTCCGCATGCTGGGTCTCGACGTGCAGGTGATCGGCAACGATCCCGACGGCCGCAACATCAACCTCGCGTGCGGTTCCACGCACCTCGAGGCCCTGCAGGCACTCGTGCGCGAGCACGGCCTCGCGATGGGCATCGCCTTCGACGGCGACGGCGATCGCTGCCTGATGGTGGACGACCAGGGCGCCGTGGTCGACGGCGACGCGCTCATGCTGATCCTCGCGCTGCACATGCAGCGCACGGAGGGCCTGCCGAAGGACACCGTTGTCGCGACGGTGATGAGCAACCTCGGACTGGAGCGCGCGCTCGCGGCGCACGGCATTCGCCTGCTCCGCACGTCGGTGGGCGACAAGTACGTGATGGAGGAGATCCGCGAGCACGGCTACGCGCTCGGGGGCGAGCAGTCGGGGCATGTGATCGTCGCCGAACACCTGTTCACCGGCGACGGCATCGTGACGGCGCTGCGCGTGCTGCGCGTGATGGCCGAGACGGGGCGATCGCTGCGCGATCTCGCGTCGGTGCTCGTCACCTATCCGCAGGTGCTCGTCAACGTCCGAGTCGGCCGTCGCGTGCCGGTGGCAGAGGTCCCTGCCCTTGCCGCGGCGATCGACAGCGTGGAGCGCCGACTCGGCACCGAAGGCCGCCTTCTCATTCGCTACTCGGGCACCGAGCCGTTGCTCCGCATCATGCTCGAAGGCCGAGACCAGCAGGAAATCGAACGCTGGGCCCGTGAGATCGCCGACGCCGCCCAGGCCGCCTTGAAGCTCTGACCTTCCTTCGTCCTCTCTCCTGCGTCCTCATGGCCCGTCTCTCCGTCAACGTCAACAAGATCGCCACGCTGCGCAACAGTCGCGGCGGGAGCATTCCGTCAGTGGTCGATGCCGCGCGTGTGTGCGTGGAGGCCGGCGCGCCCGGCATCACGGTGCACCCGCGTGCCGACGCGCGCCACATCACCTTCCAGGACGTCCACGACCTTCAGGATCTCCTCGAGCCCTGGAAGAACGTGGAGTTCAACATCGAGGGCGATCCGCGTCCCGACCTGCTCAACCTCGTCGAGCGCATCAGGCCGCACCAGTGCACGCTGGTGCCCGTACGGCCCGGCGAGATCACGAGCGAGGCCGGCTGGCCGCCTGACGCGGACGAAAAGGATCTGCGCGACGTGATTGCGCGCCTGCGCGGCCACGGCATCCGCGTGTCGCTCTTCATCGACGCGACGGACGCGGCGGTCAGATTCGCCAATCGCGTCGGTGCCGATCGCGTCGAGCTCTACACCGAGCCGTACGCGCGCGCGTTCGCGTCCTCGACGACGCCGCTGTCGGAGACGCTCGCCCCCTACGTCGCGGCAGCCAGCACGGCCGCGGATCTCGGCATGGGCGTCAACGCCGGACACGACCTCGACCTCGAGAACCTGCCCGACTTCGTGCAGGCGATGCCGCGGCTCGACGAGGTCTCCATCGGCCACGCCCTCATCGGCTACGCGCTCTACGTCGGGCTCCGCCAGGCCGTTCTCGAGTACCGCGAGGCCGCGGGAGATATCATCTAGGGTGGATGAAGTCTGAATCCTTGATTGCCGGAATCGCTGGCGCCCTGTTCGGGCTCCTGTGCGGATGGATGCTCGGGGCGCAACAGGTGAACCCCGCTCCGGGACCTGCCGTGGTGCAGGCGGCCCCGGCAACCGCCGGCGGGGCGGCGACAGGAGCGCCAGCGCAGGGCAGCCAGACGCAGCCGCTCGACGTGGCCCGGGCGCAGGCGCTCGAGAAGGAGGCCGCCGAGAAGCCGCGCGACGCGAGCGTGCGCACGCAGCTCGGCAACCTGTACTTCGACGCGGACCGCTATACGGACGCCGCGCGCTGGTACGAAGCGTCGCTCGCCATTGCGCCGGACAATCCCGACGTGAGCACGGACCTGGCCGTCAGCTACTACTACTCGAACCAGGTGGACCGCGCGCTGACGCAGTTCGCGCGCTCGCTGGAAATCAACCCGCGTCACTCGAAGACGTGGCTGAACCTCGGCATCGTGAAGGCCTTCGGCAAACAGGACCTCGTGGGGGCCGGCGAGGCGTGGACGCAGGTCGTGGCGCTCGCCCCGGCTGATTCGCCAGAAGCCCGCGCGGCCCGTCAGGCCCTCGACGGCCTGCGCTCGGCCCATCCGGAGGTTGCGCCCGGCGCGGCAGCCCCGGCATCGGCAACACCCGCATCCCCAGCGCCCTCGCAAGGATCCTGACAGTGCTCGGGTGGTTCCTGCGCCTCCTGCTCGTGTTCTTCGTCGTGCGGGCGGTGTTGCTGTTGCTCGGCGGCCTGATGCGCGGCATCGTGCGCGCGGCACAGGTGCCCGACGACGAGGGCAGGCAGGCGCCAGCAGGCCCCGGTCGCGTCGCGCGTTCCAACGGGACGCTCGTGCAGGATCCCGTCTGCGGCACCTACGTCCTGCAGGATCGCGCCCTCAGCATGCGGACGCCGACAGGCGACGCGTTCTTCTGTTCAGAGCGCTGCCGATCCGCCTATGATGCGCAGGCGGCGCGGGCCCGCTGAGGCCCGGATCCCGCCCGCTTCCAGGAACGCCAGTCGTGACGCCCCGCGAAGAACAGCTCCGTGCCGACATCTGTGAAGTGGGCCGGCGTGTGTACGCGCGTGGATACGTGGCATCCAACGACGGCAACATCAGCGTCCGCCTCGACGATCGTCACCTCCTCGCCACGCCCAAGAGCGTGTCGAAGGGGTTCATGACGCCGGACATGATGGTGGTCACCGACATGCAGGGCAACAAGGTGGCCGGCCATCGCGATGCGTCGACGGAGTTGAAGATGCACCTGGCCGTCTACGAGATGCGGCCCGACATCAACGCCGTCGTCCATGCGCACCCGCCGCTCTCCACAGGCTTTGCCGTGGCAGGCATCCCGCTCAACAAGTCGTCGCTCGCCGAGATCATCTTCTCGCTCGGGAGCGTGCCCATCGCCGAGTACGCCACGCCGTCAACGCAGGAACTGCCGGACGCGGTGAAGAAGTTCATCACGGCGCACGACGGCCTGCTGCTGGCCAACCACGGCGCGCTCACGGCGGGGCAGGACCTGATGAACGCGTACTTCAAGATGGAGACGATGGAGCATTTCGCGCAGATCACGCTGGTGGCACGCCAGCTTGGTGGCGAGAACCTCATCTCCCGCGAGGAAGTGGACCGCCTGCAGGGCCTGCGCGACTTCTACGGCATCAAGTCGCCCGCGCCGATCTGCACCGATCCCGCGGCGGTCGACCAGGCGGGCGTCACGTGCCAGTTCGTCGAGGCACCAGCCTCGGACGGGCCGCGGATCGTGCCGGCGCTCGCCTCTCCGGCAGGGGGCGGCACGGCCGGGGAAATTCGGCTAACATACCGCGAGCTTGCGGCCCTCATTGCCGATGCGGTACGCCAGGTGACGCGGGAGGACTGACCGCGCGTCACACGTGAGTCGTCGCCGCCGGACGGGCCCGGCCGACACACAGGGGACGAGAGTCCCGACCCGCGCGGCACTGCCGCGCAAGCCGGCGCGAGGCGCCAGGTGATCCATCTATGGGTGAAGCACTCGGAATGATCGAAACCAAGGGCCTCGTTGCGATGATCGAGGCCGCCGACGCGATGGTGAAGGCCGCCAAGGTCAGCCTCGTCGGCTGGGAGAAGATTGGCGCGGGCTACGTCACCGCCATCGTGCGGGGCGACGTTGCGGCAGTGAAGGCCGCCACCGACGCCGGTGCTGCCGCGGCCCGCCGCGTGGGGGAGCTCGTGTCGGTCCACGTGATCCCGCGTCCGCACAGCAATCTCGAGGACGTCCTGCCGATCGGCAAGGCCTCCGGGAAATGATCCTCGGCAGGGTCGTCGGCACCGTCGTGGCGACCCGCAAGGATGAACGGCTGCTGAGCACCAAGCTGCTCGTCGTCAGGCCGGTCTCGCCCGACGGCCAGTTCGAAGGCGGCGCGCTCGTGGCCGTCGACACGGTCGACGCCGGTGCCGGCGAGACCGTGCTCGTCGTCTCGGGCAGTTCGGCGCGCATGGCCGACGGCCTTGGCCAGGCGCCCGTCGACGCCGCCATCGTGGGTATCGTCGACAGCGTCACGATGGCCTGATCCCCGAATCCGCGCATGCACCTGGCCCGCGTCGTCGGCACCGTTGTCTCTACGCAGAAGGACGCCCGTCTCGCCGGTGTCACGCTGCTGATGATCCAGCCGCTGGCCAGAGACGGACAGGACTCCGGGCGTGCGCTCGTCGCCACTGACGCCGCAGGCGCGGGCGTAGGCGAACGTGTCTTCTTCGTGCGCGGCCGCGAGGCCGCCTTTCCCTTCCATCCCGTCGAGGTCCCGACAGACGCCAGCATCGTCGGCATCGTCGACGATGTGGACGTGGTGCCCTGAGGTGCAGATCGGTACGGTGGTGGGCACCGTCGTCTCCACGCAGAAGCACCCCAAGCTGCACGGGGCGAAGCTGCTGCTCGTGCAGCCCGAGTTGCCTGACGGCAGCGCGCGCGGCAACGCCGTCCTCGCCATCGACAGCGTTGGCGCGGGAACGGGCGAGCGCGTGCTGTTGGTGATCGAAGGCAAGGCCGCCGGCGACGCACTCGGACGCAGGGGCGCGCCCGTCGACGCCGCGATCGTCGGCATCATCGACGCGATCGGGACAGAGGAGTCGACGTAATGCACGAAGACGAGATTCGCGTGCTCGTGCGCGAGGCGCTCGCGCGTCATCTCGCGCCGACACCGTCCGGCGCGTCGTGCGATCCGCGCGCACTCACCGTGAAGTCCCATCCCTCGCACGGCAAGTTCGTGTTCCTTGCGCCTGTCGATCCCGACGCGCCATGCGTGGTGGAGCCGCAGGTGCGGTGTCACCACTGCGGTTTCTGCCAGTCATACGGGCACTGAGGGCCCGCTTCGCCATGTCCACCGCTTTGCGTCCTCGCGTCTTCGTCTCGCGCCGGCTCTTCCCGGACACGCTCGACACCATCGCGAGACACGCCGATGTGGACGTGTTCGAAGGCAGTGGCAGTCCGTCGCCTGAGGAACTGGTGGCGCGCACGCAGGGCTGCGTGGGGCTCGTGGCGCAGGGCACCGACAGAATCGATGCGGCATTCCTCGATCGGGTGCCGAGCCTGCGCGCGGTGTGCAACGTGGCCGTGGGCTACAACAACATCGACGTCGCCGCCGCGCACGAACGTCAGGTGGTGGTGACCAATACGCCGGACGTGCTGGACGAGGCGTGCGCCGCGCTCACATGGGGTCTCATCCTCGGCGTGACGCGCCGTCTCGGAGAAGGGGAGCGCCTGCTGCGCGCGGGAGCGTGGAAGGGATTCCAGCTCGAGCTCCTGCTCGGGATGGATCTGGTCGGCAAGACGCTGGGCATCGTGGGCATGGGGCGCATCGGCAGGTCGGTGGCGGCCAAGGCGGCGGCGTTCGGCATGCGCACCGTGTACGTGCGTTCGCCGCGGCGCCCGGACGAGGTGATCGCGGGGCCGGACGGCGTGCCGTACGAAGGCCTGTCGCTCGACCAACTGCTGTCGAAGTCCGATGTCGTCACGCTGCACGTGCCGCTCTCGCCGGAGACGCGTCACCTGATCAACAGGCAGAGCATCAGACTGATGAAGCCGACGGCGTACCTGGTCAACATGGCGCGCGGTCCCGTCGTCGAGGAGGCCGCCGTGGTGGCGGCACTCGAGAACGGCTGGATTGCCGGAGCTGCGCTCGACGTGTACGAACTGGAACCGGCGGTCCATCCGGGGCTGCTGCGCTTCGAGAACGCGTTCCTCATCCCGCACCTCGGCAGCGCCACGCGCGAGACGCGCACGGCGATGTGCAACCTCGCCGCGCGCAACCTGATCGAGGTGATCGAGGGCCGTCCGCCGGTCACCCCTGTGCCTGGCAGCTACATCCCGTGAGTGTCAGATGTCCCGCGCGCGTCCTGCCTCCGTCGCTCGTCCCGCGCTCCCGATATCGCCCACGCTGAAGCGTCTCGGTGCGGCGATCCGGGAGATGGAGCTGCCGGCGATCGAGAAGATCGCCGAGGAGCACGAGGCCGATCCGTTCCGCGTGCTCGTCTCGACGATGCTGTCGGCGCAGACGCGAGATCCGGTGACGCACGCGGCGTCGCTGCGGCTGTTCGCCGTGGCACCGGATCCCGCGTCGCTGGCTCGCCTCACCACGGGCAGGATCGAGAAGTTGATCTATCCGGTCAGCTTCTACAGGAACAAGGCCGTTCACGTGAAGGAGACGGCCGCGATACTCGTGTGCGATCACGGCGGTCGCGTGCCCACGACGATGGAGGCGTTGCTGACGCTGCCCGGCGTGGGACGCAAGACCGCGAACCTCACGCTCATCGTCGCGTGCCGAAGCCAGGACAACATCTGCGTCGACACGCACGTCCATCGCATCGCGAACCGCTTCGGCTGGGTCCGCACCCGCACGCCCGAGCAGACCGAGCACGCCCTCTACGAGGTCGTCGCCCGGCGCTGGTGGGCGTCGATCAACCTGTACCTCGTGACGTGGGGCCAGCACGTCTGCAAGCCGGTGTATCCACAGTGCCGCCGCTGCATCCTGGACAGCACATGCCCGAAGATCGGCGTCGCGTCCTGAACGAGCGGGCACCGGGCACCGGGCATCGGGCACCTGATCAGATGGAGCGAACGGGCTTCAGGCTGTTCGTCATGGAATCCTGAACGACCATGGATCTGCAAGTCACGTTCGGCCAGATTGACATCTACCTCTTCGACCAGTTGCTGCGCGGGCGCATTCGTCCGGGCATGCGTGTGCTCGACGCGGGATGCGGCAGCGGGCGTAATCTCGTCTACCTGCTGCGCGAAGGCTTCGATGTCTCCGCGGTGGACGAGGATCCGCGAGCGATCACGTCGGTGCGGGACATGGCGGCGACGCTCGCGCCCGCGCTGCCGCCGGATCAGATCCGCACCGATGCCGTCGAGCACATGTCGTTTCCCGACGCGTGGTTCGACGTGGTCATCAGCAACGCCGTCCTGCACTTCGCGCGAGACGATGCGCACTTCGAAGCGATGGTGCGCGAGATGTGGCGGGTGCTGAAGCCAGGCGGCCTGCTCTTTGCCAGGCTCGTCTCGAACATCGGGATGGCCGACGCGCTCGAGCACGTGGCCGGCCGGCATTTCGTGCTCCCCGACGGCACCACGCGCTACGTCGTCGACGAGGCGCAGCTTATGGCGCTCACGGACTCCCTCCGTGGCGAGCTGCTCGATCCCCTGAAAACCACCATCGTCCAGCGCCAGCGCTGCATGACCACCTGGGTCGTCGGGAAGTAGCCCGCAAGCCGCAAGCCCCGAGCCGCCATCCCTACCAGCCCGTGGTGGAAGTCCCGCCGGCATTCGACCGACGATGCATCCCCGTCCGCGGCGTTGCTCCTCCCGCGAATATTGCTCGATATTCTCAGTCGTCGCGCCTTGCGGATCGGGGCGCCTCGTCGGTCTCGGTGCACGCCGGGACTTCCACCACGGGCTGCTACGTCGTCGCGCGCAGTTTGCTGTGGTGGTAGCCGTAGGCGAAGTACACCACGAGGCCGATGGCGAGCCAGATGAAGAAGCGTTCCCATGTCTGCCACGGGAGCTGCAGCATCAGATAGCTGCAGCAGACGATGGCGAGGATCGGGACCGCGGGCACGAACGGCGTACGGAAGGGGCGCGGGGCATCGGGATTCGTGTGACGCAACACGAGGATGCCGACGGCCACGAGCACGAAGGCGAAGAGCGTCCCGATGTTGGTCAGCTCGACGATCTCGTCGATGTTGGCCAGGCCCGCCAGCAGGCCGACGAACACGCCCGTGAGGATGGTCGTGACGTGAGGCGTCTTGTACTTCGGGTGGACCTTCGCGGCCCACTGAGGGAGCAGGCCGTCGCGCGCCATCGAGAAGAAGATGCGCGGCTGTCCCATCTGGAACACCACCAGTACCGACGTGGTCGCGAAGACTGCGCCCAGCGAGATGATGCCCGCGGCCCAGTGCATGCCGAGCGTGGAGAACGCCGTCGCGAGCGGTTCGGCGGTGCCGAGCTGCGTCCATGGCGTGAGGCCGGTGAGCACGATCGCCACGGCCATGTAGATCACCGTGCAGATGACGAGACTGCCGATCATGCCGATCGGCATGTTGCGCTGCGGATCCTTCGTTTCCTCGGCGGCCGTCGAGACGGCGTCGAAGCCGATGTACGCGAAGAAGATGATCGCCGCCGCGCTGCTGATGCCCGCGAAGCCGTTCGGCGCGAACGGCGTCCAGTTCTCCGGCTTGACGTAGAAGACGCCAACGCCCAGGAAGAACGCGATGATCACGAGCTTGAGGAGCACCATCGCCGTGTTGAAGCCCACGCTCTCGCGGATGCCGCGCACGAGCACCACCGTGATGCCCATCACCGCGAGGAAGGCCGGGAGATTGAAGAGCAGCGGCACGCCGCCAATGTGCGGCGCGTTGAGCACGGCGTCGGCGTGGCGGATCACGCTCGGCGCGAGGTCGGCCGTGGCGCCGCCCGCCGCCTGCACCTGCGCGAGCGCGTGATATGCCGTGCGGTAGTCCACGCCGAGCCACACGGGCCACGTGACGCCGAACCCGCGCAGCAGTTCCTGGAAGTAGCCGGACCACGAGATGGCGACCGCGACGTTGCCGATCGCGTACTCGATGATCAGGTCCCACCCGATGATCCACGCGACGAGCTCACCGAGCGTCGCGTACGAGTAGGTGTACGCGGATCCGGCGACCGGCACCATCGAGGCGAACTCGGCATAGCAGAGCGCCGCGAATCCGCACGCGACGGCCGTGAGGATGAACGAAATCACCAGCGCGGGCCCGGCCCCGAGGTGATGCGCACCGCCCGCCGCCGCGCTGCCGACCGTGGAGAAGATGCCGGCGCCGATGATGGCGCCGATCCCGAGCGAAATCAGCTGGACCGGGCCGAGCGACCGCGCCAGCCGCGGACCTCCGTGAGGATCCGCGTCGCTCGTGAGCTGGTGCAGCGGCTTGACCGTGAAGAGCTGAGACACGCGTGACTCCTCGAAAATGGGGGAACTCGGCTGGATAGCGTACACCGGGAAGACGTGCGGCCAGCGGGGCAGCCGGCGCCGGGCAGCCACGGGCCGAAGCCCGTGGCCTCCATGGAGAATTGAATGCTGCCCGGTGCCCGGTGTCAGGTGCCCGGTGCCCGGTTATGCTACGCACATGATTCGCCACGCGCTGATCTCGTTGCTGCTGCTGGCGGCAGTGTGGATGCCTGCCGCGTCCGCCCGGCTGCACGCCCAGGCCAGGCCCGCGGGCACGGGGCCTGTGATCGTCATCGAGACGGAGAAGGGGACCATCGTCATCCAGACGTATCAGGACAAGGCCCCGAAGACCGTCGAGCACATCGTCGATCTGGTGAAGAAGAACTTCTACAACGCGCAGCGGATCCACCGCGTCGTGAAGGGACAGCTCGTGCAGTGGGGCGACAAGATGTCGCGCGACATGACCTACCGTGAGTGGTGGGGCCGGAGTCCAGGCGGCAGCAGCGGGACGCCGATCGGCGTCGCCGAGTTCACCAAGGGCCTGCGCCACAGGGCCGGCAGCGTGTCGATGGCCCATTCTGGCAACCCCGCATCCGCCGACAGCCAGATCTTCATCTGTCTGGCCCCGATGCCGAACCTCGATGGCAAGCACGTCATCTTCGGCGAAGTCACCGACGGCCTCGACGTCGCGCGTTCGCTCGTCGTCACGGACCGCCTGAAGCGCGTCACGATCAGATAGCGCGGGCCATCGGCCCTCGTGCGAGCGTCTGCCCGCTGCCCGCTGCCCAGTGCCCGTGCCCGCTGCCCGGCGCCCGCAGCCCGGCCTCCCATTGCTACAATTTCCGGAGGTCACCCGGATTCGGCTTCTCCCGCGGTCACCCCACCGCGACTCATGACGACCAGCCTCACGATCAACGAAATCTATGCGTCGATCCAGGGGGAGTCGTCGTTGGCCGGGCAGCCGTGTACGTTCGTGCGCCTCACGGCGTGCGATCTGCGTTGCACCTGGTGCGACACGGTGTACGCCTTCACCGAGGGCCGCAAGCAGTCGCTCGACGACATCCTCGACGAGGTCCGCCGGTTCGGCGTACCGCTCGTGGAGGTGACGGGCGGGGAGCCGCTGCTGCAGAAGAACGTGATTCCGCTGATGCAGCGCCTGCTCGACGAAGGCTACACGGTGCTGCTCGAAACGGGCGGCCACGTGTCCATCGCCGATGTCCCCGCCGGCGTCCATCGCATCGTGGACGTGAAGTGTCCCGGCAGCGGGGAGTCTGCGCGCGTACACTGGCCGAATCTCGATCGCCTCACGCCGCGCGACGAGGTCAAGTTCGTGATCGCCAGCCGCGAGGACTTCGACTACGCGCGCGATGTCGTGACGTCGCACGACCTGACGAGGCGCTGCGCGGCCGTGCACTTCTCGCCAGCCTGGGGCATCGTTGAGCCCGCGACGCTCGCGGCATGGATCCTCGACGGGCGTCTGCCGGTGCGCCTGCAGTTGCAGCAGCACAAGTACATCTGGGACCCCGCCACGCGCCGCGTATGACGACACCCGCGCCCCCGGCCATCCTCCTCCTGAGCGGAGGCCTCGACTCGTTCACCGCCGGCGCGATCGCGCGCGACGAGGGGTTCCGTCTCTTCGCGCTCACCGTGCGGTACGGACAGACGCACGCGCAGGAGATCGACGCCGCGCGCCGCGCCGCGAAGGCACTCGGCGTGGAACAGCATGTCGAACTCGACCTGGATCTGCGCGGCATCGCGCGATCGGCGCTGACGGGTGCGAGCGCCGTGCCGCTCGACCGCGACGTGGCGACGGCCGACGACATCCCGAGCACGTACGTGCCGGCGCGCAACACGATCTTCCTCTCGCTCGCGCTTGCGTGGGCCGAATCCACCGGCGCTTCCGACATCGTCATCGGCGTCAACGCGCTGGACTACTCGGGATATCCCGACTGCCGTCCCGAGTACATCGAGGCGTTCGAACGTCTCGGTCGCCTGGCCACGGCTGCGGGCGTTGGCGGGCGTGCACTCCGCATCCACGCGCCGCTGCAGGACCTCTCGAAGGCAGACATCATCAGGCGCGGCATCGCGCTCGGGCTCGACTACGGCCTGACGCACTCCTGTTACGCGCCGACGCCGGACGGCCGTCCGTGCGGCCGCTGCGACAGTTGCCAGCTCCGCGCACGCGGCTTCGCGGAAGTCGGTGTTCCCGACCCCGCGCTCGCCACAGGGCGACATCAGTAAGCCATGGCTTCCGAGACATCGCCGCGCCTCTACTACGACGATCCCGCCCTGCTCGCATTCGACGCCACCGTCACGGCATGTGCTCCCGTTGGCGAGAAGTGGCGGGTTCAACTGGATCGTTCTGCCTTCTACCCCTCGTCTGGCGGACAGCCTCACGACATCGGACATCTGCACGTCGACGGGCGTGCGATCGCCGTGACGAACGTGGAAGTCGACGAGGACGATTTCGTCTGGCATCAGGTCGCGCAGTCGTTGACGCCGGGGACAGTAGTGCGTGGCGACGTCGACGGCATGCGTCGGCGCGACTTCCGTCAACAGCACTCGGGACAGCACATCCTGTCGGCGGCGTTCGACAGCCTCGTCGATGCGCGAACCGAGAGCGTCCACCTCGGACTCGAGGCGTGTACGCTCGATCTGCATCGCGACGTCACGCCTGACGAGTGCCTGCGCGCGGAATCGCTGGCCAACGACGTCGTGTGGGACGACCGTCAGGTGTCCATCCGATACGCCGACGCGGCCGATCTCGTGGACGAGCCGCGGCTGCGCAAGGCCACTGGACGCGAAGGACGCGTGCGCCTCATCGACATCGAGGGGCACGACCTCTCGGCCTGCGGCGGCACGCACGTCCATCGCACGGGCGAGGTCGGCATCATCGTCGTTCGCGGTACCGAGCGGTTCAGGGGAGGGACCCGCGTGACGTTCCTGTGCGGACGTCGCGCGCTCGAGAGCCATCGGCTCCTGCGCGAGACACTCGATGCGTCGGCGCGCGCGCTGTCGGTGGCGCCGCATGACGTACCGGCGGCTCTTGTTCGCATGCGGCAGTCGCTTGACGACGTGCAACGGCGTGCCAAGGGGCTAGGAGAGCAACTCGTCGCGCTGCAGGCGACGTCTCTGGAGTCCGGGATCGACACGGAGGGACGTCTGGTCGCGCTGCTGCCTGATGCCGACGCGGCAAGCGCGCGGGTGGCGGCGCTGCAGCTCATCGCCGCGTCAGGGCGTGTGGTCGCACTGTTGGCGGGATCGTTGCCGCACGCCCTCGTCATCGCGCGCAGCGCCGATCGTACGGACGTGGACGCCGGCGCCATCGTGCGTGCGATCTGTGCCGCACACGGTGGCAAGGGTGGCGGTCGCCCGGACCTCGCGCAGGCTGGCGGCGTGGCAGTCACTGTCGACGCGTTGCGCGCGTTCCTGTGACTGTCGCGCGCTAGGAGGCGCACACGAGAGAGAGCGCGTCTTCGGCGATGCGGTCGATGTCGGCTGTCGGGGCGATGTAGTTGTTGGCGAGGACGGCGAAGGCGTACTCGGTACCTGTCGCTGACGTGATGTACCCAGACAGCGAACGGACGTGCGCGAGCGTGCCGGTCTTGGCCAGCAGGCGATCGACGCACGGGCTGCCGGCAAAGCGCGTCGAGAGCGTCCCGTCGCGGCCGGCGACGGGCAGCGTCGCGCGGAACGGTTCGCGATGCGGAGGCACGGCCATCGCTTCGAGCAGCGTCGTCACCGTGCGTGCGGTGAGGAAGTCGCGTCGAGACAGGCCGGACCCATCGAGCCCCTGCGCGCTCCCGGCTGACACACCCAGCGTGGCGAGCGTGTCGTGCAGCGTCTGGCTCGCACCTGCGGAAGCGCCTGCCGCTGGCCCCGCGAGCACGCGCAGCAGCACTTCGCCGTACAGGTTCTGACTCACCTTCATGAAACGCTGCGCGACGCTGGCGAGCGGCGCCGACTCGTGGACGAGCAGTGGCGCATCGCCGGACTGTTGCGTCGCTTCCACGCGCGTACCGCCGCGAATCTCCACGCCCTCTTCGGCCAGCACGGTCCGGAGCGCCCCGAGGAAGTATCGCGGCGGGTCGGCAACAGACACCGTTCGTTCGACAGGTGTGGCACCGACGGGCAGGCTGCCCGTGATGTCGACAATCGGACTGCCGAGTGCGCGCGTGACGCGCAGCGTCGCGGGTTCCCCGGCAGCGTTGGTGCGCGCCGTGGAGTTCAGGCGAAATCCGTAAGCGCCTGGCGACGCAGCGACGACGACCGGCGCATCGGCGTGCAACCCCGGCGTCACTCTGATGCGCACGACGTTCTCGTTGAAGATCAGCCCTGAGTACGCGGCAGCATAGCCGAAGGGCAGATCGTCCCAGCTCCAGGAATCGCCGAGCCATTCCTCGCCGAAGCGGGACGGATCGCCCACGAGATCCCCTTCGATCCGGCGAACGCCTTTCGCGCGGAGCTGCCGTGCCCAGTCGCGGAACGTCGCGAGCGGATCGTCACCGCGGCCGATCGTCGGATCCGCACCGCCGACCACCACGAGATCGCCGCGCAGGACGTGTCCGTCCACGGGCCCCGCGGCCAACAGCGACGTCCTGAACCGATAGTCCCAGCCCAGTCGCGCGGCCGCCGCGGCGAGCGTCGCGATCTTCATGTTGGACGCAGGGATCATCAGCCGCTCGGCGTTGCGGCTGACGAGCACGACAGGACCACCGGTGTCGAGACGCTCGAGGCGCACGGCCCACAGCGCCGCAGCATCGGCTGCAGCGAAGCGTGCCTCGAATGCCGTCGCCAGTGCGGCGTCGGCCGCCGAGAGCGTGCTGGCAGGCAGGCCGTCGGCCGGACGGGTCGTGGCCGGCCCGGTCGTCGCGGCTCCTGGACCGGGCGCTGGCACATGACGCGGCGCGCAGGCCGCTGCGGCACACAGGGCGAGTGCAACAGCGGCGTGTACTCCGCGACGTCGTGTCACGGCTGCGTCGCCGGTGTGGCGGGCGCCTCGGGCTTCGGTTCGAGCAGATCGAGGATGTCGGTGACGGCAGCGGCCGTCAGTCGCGCGGCGCCAGGCTCGCCGGCTCGCAGCGCGAACCGCTCATCGCCGGCCTGGACGATCGTGACGCGCTCATCCTTGCCATCGCCGTAAGTCGCCACGACGTCGATGAGCGGCGTGCTCGACCTCGGCACGTCTGCCCATGCCTCGGCGCGCAGCGTCCCGAATCGCGACACGATGTCGTCGATCGTGGCCGCCGTCACGCCGGCGTCGGCAGGCATCGTCTGCGCCCACGTGTCCGTTGCGTTCGTGTCGCTGCCCGACTTCGTCTTCTCGAACGTCCGTGTCGAGTCGCCGCGCGTCACGACGAGGCGCGACACGGTGAACGGCTTGAACGCGAACACGTCCTTCGCGCGGTACGCCGCGGCGGCACGCTGCAGATCGTCGGCCAGCGTCTTGTCGACGGTGAACACGAGCGACCGGGCGCCGTCCTTCATGTGGACCGCCGTGTCGCCGCTCGGCGAGCCGAGGAAGATCTGCGCGAGCGTCTTGCCCGCGCCGGTCGCCGTCAGCGTGGTGCGGGCGGGCTGCAGGCCGTAGACGTCGAGCGTGGCGGGCTGCTCGGCGACGATGGCCTGCATCTGCGAGGAGGAGAGCCGCGTCAGCAGCGACCCGACTTCGGCGCTGTCGGCGCGGGCGTGCACGGGCTGCGTGAGCAGCCAGTCGGCGCCGTCCTTCTTCAACTCGATCGTGCCTGGCGCGCCGATGATGGCGATCCGATCGACAGCCTCGCGATCGACGTCAACGACGGACTTGTCGCGCAACTGGAACGTCGTGCGATCGAGGCTCTGTTCGAGCCACGACGGCACCGTGAAGACGCGCGGCGATTCATCGAGCCTGGCGTACGTGTCGCCGCCCGTCGCGGTCTTCGCACCGAGGAGCAGCGTGCGCGGCGCGCCGTTCGCGGTGAACGTCAGCGTCACGCGCGGCGCGTCGAGTCCGAACAGGTCGAGGCTGGCTGGCTTCTCGTCGATCACGCGCGTGAGGTCGAGCGAGGCGAGGTTGCTCGTGACGCCGGACACCTCGCTGGCATCGGCCGCCACCTGCACAGGCGACTCGATCTTCCAGCCGGCGCCCTCCTTGCGGAGTGTCGTGACGTCGCCGTTGGACGCGTGGACCTCGAGTGCCGAGATCGTGTCGGCCTCGAGCGCGGTGAAGACCTTCTCGGTCTTCGGCTCGTCGTCGGCCGGGTCGCGCTTCATCTCGACGAACCAGATGTAGCCGCCGAGCGCCGCGGCCAGCGCGAGGAGGACGAGCGTGGAGCGGCCCCGTTTCATCCTCGCCTCCGGCTCCAGACCCACACGCCGAGCGCGGCAACGGCGAGCGGCAATCCGAGCACCGACAGGTACAGCACCCGCCGCTGCTGGTCCTCCGTCATCGTCACGCGCCTGTCGCCGGCCTGCTTCGGACGGATGGCGATCAGGTTCTCCTGTTGCGCCACCCAGTTGAGGGCGTTGAGGAACAGATCGCGATTGCCCTGCGTGCCGAGCACCGCGTTGGTGACGAAGTCGGAGTCGCCGAACACGACGATGCGTGTCTGCGGCTTGCGCGGTGCTTCGGGTGCCGGCTGGTCCGGCGTGGCGGGAGGGGGTTCCGGCGCGCCGGGTGCGTCGATGCCCACGGCAGCGGCCAGCGTGATCGGCCCTTCCTTGTCGCCGGCGCCCGCGTCGCGCGAGACGGGTGTGCCTCCGAACACGCCGGCGAAGTCGGTCTCGGCCCACGACTGCGCGCTCGTCATCGCGATGGGCTGCGCGACGCGGCCGTTCACGCCGCCATCGACGGGCGTCACCGACCGCGCGAGCGGGAACGCCGTGATGAGCCCGAAGTCATCGGTGATCGGGTGGTCGGCGTACTGCGCCACGACGGGTACCGACGGACCGGCGCCGAGCATCTGGCCGACGCTGCTGACGTCGACGACCACGTTGTCTCCGGCGTCGATGCCCCACGCGTGCGCGAGAGCGACGAGACCGGTGAGTGGCGCGGCGTCGGCACCATCGCGCGGATCGAGCAACAGCAGGAGCTTGCCGCCCTTGTCGAGATACCGCGACACCATGTCGAGTTCGGGCTGGAGGAAGTCGGTCTTCGGCCCCGCGATGACCAGGACCGCGGCGTCTGCCGGTACGCCCTGCTGCTGTTGCGCGAGCACGATCGGCTCGACCGAGAAGTTGTCGCGCTGGAGCGCGCTTGCGATGGCGTTGTAGCCCGTGCGCTGATCGGCGCTCGTCGTGTCGCGCTCACCGTGGCCCTGCGTGAAGTAGACCTTCTTCTCGCCACCTTCGACGGCCTTCACGATGGCGTTGGTGATGTCCTGCTCGGTGTCCGACGTGATGCGCTCGATGCGGCCGGCGTGATCGACGGCGATCGTGCCGTACTGCTGCACCTGCCACTGCCGGGCGAGCGCGGGCTGCTTGTCCGGGTCGATGTACTCGACCTTCACCTGCGAGCTCGCGTACTGATAGCCCTCCAGGCGATCGCGGAAGCGCGGGAACTCGGTGTCCTTGGCGAACACCTTGATGTCCACCGGGGCCTTCAGGCCGTCGAGGAACTTGCGTGTCTGATCGGAGAGCGTGAACTGGCCGCCCTCCGTGAGATCCCAGCGCTTGTGCTGACGCGTGGCGACGTAGTTGACGCCCACGAGGATGGCCAGCAGCAGGATGACGCTGGCCGACGTGAGGGCCCCCGCGCGTGCACCGCGGCGCGAGAACATCGCTGCGAACTCGCGCCATTGCATGGCGAGATAGGCCAGCACCACGATGAGGCCCGCGAGCGCGAGGCGCTGCCACACCTGCTGCCGTTCGGGGCGGATGAAGCGGATGAGAACGGCGGTGACCACGAGGGCCGTGCCGATCCAGCCGAGGACGTTGGCGAAACGAGTCATGGCTGTGCGTCTCCGGACCGGGTTAGCCGCGCCACCGATCGGCGTCCACCGATCGGGCGGTGAGGAAGAGCCCGAACGCGATCACGCTCAGGTAGTAGACGACGTGCTGCGTGTCGATCACACCCTTCGAGAAGTCCTCGAAGTGCTGGAACACCGCGAGGGCCGACACGAGCGCGCGCCCGATGGGACCGGCCCCCTCGCCCACCCACGCCACGAGCAGCAGCATCAGCAGGACGGCGTACGTGAGCAGTCCCGCGACGATCTGGTTGCGCGTCAGGTTCGACAGGAAGAGCCCGACGGCGATGAAGCCGCCGCCGAGCAGCAGCAGCCCGAGATAGCCGGTGACGATCGGTGCAATCTCGGGTTCGCCGTACGCGAAGAGCCAGAGCAGGTTGAGCGCGCTCAGTCCCAGCATCACGGCGTAGAGCGCGAACGCGCCGAAGAACTTGCCGAGCACGATCTCCCAGTCGGTGATGGGCGACGTGAGCAGCAGCTCGATCGTGCCGCTGCGCTTCTCCTCCGCGAACGTCCTCATCGTCAACGTCGGGATGAAGATGAGGATGATGATGCCGGCCTGCAGGAGGAGCGGCCGAATCAGCATCTCGTTGACGTTCAGCGTCTGCGGTCCGCCCATGCCGAACTGCTGCATGCGCAGGCTCTGTTCGCTGAAGAAGCTGAGGAAGCTGTAGAACATCCAGCCGAAGAGCAGCGCGAACAGGCCCACGAGGATGTAGGCGATGGGCGACGAGAAGTAGCTCTGGAGCTCGCGCCTCGCGATGGCGATCGTGTTACGCACGGGCGACCTCCTCCTCCTGCGCGTCCGAGGTCGTGAGCTGCAGGAAGATCTCCTCGAGGCTCATGCGCATCGGCCGCAGTTCGACGAGCCCGAACCCGGCGCCGACCACCGCCTGCGCCACGCTGCGCCGCACGTCGAGCCCGTTCTCGCTCTGTACTTCGAACCCCGTCACGGCGCCGACCTTCGCGGCCACCGTCACGTTGGTCACGCCCGCCACGGCGGCGAGCACCGGTTGCGCGTCGGCATCCTGCGCGTCGACCTCGACGTACACCGACGCCGCCCCCTGCAGCCGCGCCGTGAGATTGTCCGGCGTGTCCTCGGCGACGACGCGGCCCTTGTTGATGATGACCACGCGCTGGCAGGTCTGCGCCACCTCGGGGAGGATGTGCGTACTGAGCACGATCGTGTGGTCGCCGGCCAGGCTCCGGATCAGCTCGCGCGTCTCGATGATCTGCTTCGGATCGAGGCCGGCCGTGGGTTCGTCGAGGACCAGGACGTCGGGGTTGTGGATGAGCGCCTGCGCGAGACCGACGCGCTGTTTGTACCCCTTCGAGAGCTTGGCGCAGTGGCGGTGCGCCATGTCGGCCACGTGCGTGCGCTGCATCACCGTCGCCACGCGATCGGCCTGCTCGGCGGGAGGCACGCCCTTGATCCGCGCCACGAAGCGCAGGTACTCGCGAACGGTCATCTCCGGATAGAGCGGCGGGGTTTCAGGCAGGTAGCCGATCCGCTGCTTGGCCTCGACGGGCTGGTCCTGCAGGTCGAACCCCGCGACGCGGGCGTGCCCCTCGGTGGGGGGCATGTACCCGGTCAGGATGCGCATCGTGGTGGTCTTGCCGGCGCCGTTCGGCCCCAGGAACCCCAGGATCTCGCCCTTCCCGACGTTGAAGCTCACGCCATCGACCGCCGTGAAGGGGCCGTAGCGCTTGGTGAGCTGCTGCACCTCGATCACCATGTGTCTCCAGGCTTGGTATGGACAGTTCAGCCGGCGCGTGCGAGCGGCGGCGATGCCGACGCCGCGCGACGCCTGCCGACCCTCCATGGTAGAGAGGGCGTGGGACCGGGTCAATTATGTTGGTGTAATATATGAACAGTTGTTCATATGTCAGTATCGACACATTCCCAGACTCGCCACCCACGGGCCGTCCCGGTGCCTTCACCTCGCCGGCGCCCGGTGCGCGACGCCGCGGCGCCGCTGTCTGCCGAGACGGCGCAGGCCCTCGCAGAAACCTTCCGCGTGCTGGGCGACCCCACCCGGATCAGGCTCATCGCCGCGATGGCCCTCACCGAGCGCTGCGTCGGTGATCTCGCGACGCTCGTGTCGATGAGCGAGTCGGCCGTGTCGCACCAACTCCGCATGCTCCGGGCGGCGCGGCTCGTGCGGACGCGGCGCGCGGGGCGGCAGGTGTTCTACACGCTGGATGACGGACACATCCTGGCGCTCTTCCAGCAGGGCCTGAGCCACGTGCACGAAGGTGCCGCCGCAGCGGCGGCACCGCCCCGGCGGGCGAGCCACGGAGACGAGCGATGAACGCACCCGCGTGCTCGCGCTGTTTCGATCACCGCACGGCGACCTTCCACATCGCCGAGATGGACTGCGCGCATGAAGTGGCCATCCTCGAGAAGCGTCTCGGCGGGCTCGGTGGCCTGATCGCGCTCGACGCGGATGTGTTGTCGCGGCAACTCCGCGTGCACTTCGACGGCGCGACGTTGAGCGAGGCCGGCATCGCCGAGGCTGTCGCACAGACGGGCATGCGCGCGTGGCCCGTCACGACGGGCGGCGACGCCGCGCGCGTCGAGACAGGCGTGCCCTGGACGCTCGTGCTCGCTGCCGTGTCGTGCCTTGTCGCGATGGCGCTGTGGAGTGGCGGTGCGCGCGACATGTTCGTGCGTCTTGCGCTTGGCGTGGCGATCGTCCTCACGGCGCCTGGCACGCTGCGCCGGGCATGGGCGGCCGCGCGCGGGCGACGGCTCGACATTCACGTCCTCATGACGCTGGCGGTCGCGGGCGCCCTTGCCATCGACGAATGGTTCGAGGCCGCGACGGTGCTGGTGCTCTTCGGCGTGGCGCAGGCGCTCGAAGCGCGCAGCCTCGCACGCGCGCGCCGCGCGATCGCCGACGTGCTCACCATCACGCCGCCGACAGCGGACCTGCGCGCGACATCCGGCGAGACGCGCACCGTGCCCGTCGAGCAGGTCGCCGCAGGACAGCACGTGGTGGTCACACCGGGCGGCAGGCTGCCTCTCGATGGCCGCGTGCTCGAAGGCGAGAGCGCCGTGAACCAGGCACCCGTCACAGGCGAGTCGATTCCAGTCCCGAAATCACCCGGCGACGTCGTGTACGCGGGGACCGTGAACGGCGAAGGCGTCCTGGTCGTCGAGGTCACGCGCGTGTCGTCCGATTCGACGGTCGCGCGCATCGTGCACCAGGTCGAGCGCGCGCACGCGGCGCGGGCGCAGGTGCAGTCCCTCGTCGATCGCTTCGCGACGGTGTACACGCCTGTCGTCCTCGCGCTCGCGTCGGCGATGGCGGTGCTGCCGCCGCTGCTCACGGGTGCGGCATGGCTGCCGTGGATCGAGCGTGCGCTCGTGCTGCTCGTTGTCGCGTGTCCGTGTGCGCTCGTGATCGCCACGCCCGTGGCCATGGTATCGGCGTTGTCGGCTGCCGCGCGTCGCGGGCTCCTCATCAAGGGGGGCGCCGTTCTCGAACGTCTCGCCTCCGTTCGCATCGTTGCGCTCGACAAGACGGGTACCGTCTCCGACGGACAGTTGCGCGTCACCGCGCTCACGGCGATTGGCGACGTCGAGGAGGCGCGCGCATTGTCACTCGCGGCAGCCGTCGAGACGGGCGTGCACCACCCGCTGGCACAGGCCATCGTGTCGCTGGCCGAGGCGCGCGGTCTGCCGATCCCGCCGGCGAGTGCGGTGCAGCACGTGCCGGGTCGCGGCGCCAGCGCGCAGGTGGACGGCCATCTCGTGCGGATCGGTCGCCCCGATTGGCTTGACACGTACGCAGAGGTAGAGCCGGCCCTCCGGGCCCGGCCATCTGATGCGACAGCCGTGGTCGCGATCGACGACACGCCGGTGCTGCTCATCCATGCTGCCGATCGTCCGCGCGATGGCGCGCGACAGGCGGTGTCCGATCTCGCGTCGCTCGGCGCATCGGCCGTATTGCTGTCTGGCGATCACGACGCCGCCGTGGCGCAACTCGCGGCCGACGTGAACGTGCAGGAATGGCGCGCGCGCCTGTTGCCGGAAGACAAGGCCGCCGCCGTGGAGGCGTTGTCGACGCGCGGCCCCGTGCTGATGGTGGGCGACGGGATCAACGATGGTCCTGCGCTCGCGGTGGCCAGCGTGGGGCTTGCGGTCGCCGACGGCGGAACGGCAGTCGCGCTCGAGGCGGCCGATGGCGCGCTCATGCATCACGACCTCGCGCTGGTGCCGTACGCGATGGCGCTCGGACGTGCCACGCTGCGTGTCATTCGCACCAATGTCGCGCTCGCGCTCGTGCTCAAGCTCGCGGTGATCGCGCTCGCGGCAGCCGGGATGGCGTCCCTGTGGCTCGCCGTCCTGGCCGACGTCGGTGCGTCATTGCTGGTCGTCGCGCTCAGTCTCCGGTTACTCTCGTTCTCGTGGATCGGAGACGGTCGTCCGTGATTGCGACCCCTCTTGCGTTGTCGCTATAATCCGCCCGTTGCAGTCGGGGCGCCGGGCTCATGCCGGCCCACAGGACGCCCGGTGACTGCGGAGACCGTCATGTCCATGAGTGCCCCGAGCCGCCTGACCTTCGCCACGCGTGACATCGAGTTCGATGTCGTCATCGGATCGCCTGCCGACTCGTCGTTCAGTACCGCCTTCCCGCTGCTCGCCGTCGACGACGACGACGACGATGATGATGACGACGACGAGGACGATGACGACCTCGACGACGAGGACGATTGGGACGACGAAGACGAGGGTGAGGAAGACGACGACGACGAGGACGAGGACGACCTCGGCTGGGACGATGACGACGAGGACGACCTCGACGACGACGACGAAGACTAGACGACCGGTTCGTCTGAGCTGACTCTATCGTCGCGCGGCACGTCGACAGGCGGATCGCCCTTCTGCATGCGCGGCCCTGCACTTCACGATCGGTTCGTGCTGGCAGTCGCCGCGCTTTTCTTGTGCGCGCACATCGCCAGCCCGGCCAGGCACCTCGAGGACATCGACTCGGTCAACTTCGCGCTGGGTCTGCGGCATTACGACGTCGCCGCGCACCAACCGCATCCGCCGGGCTACCCGGTGTTCATCGTCCTCGCACGCGGATCGGCAGCACTCGTCGATGTCGTCGTCCAGGCCGACCCCGCCGATCCCGAGGCGCTCGCGTCGCGTGATGCGCGCGCGATGTCGCTGCTCGCAGCCGTTGCGGGCGCGCTTGCCCTGTTCTTCCTCTACGGCATCCTTCGCACGATCGCCTCGCCCGGCACGCCGGCCGTACTGGCACCAGCGGCCACCGCTCTCGCGGCATGCACGCCGTTGTTCTGGCTGACGGCGTCGCGGCCGCTCAGCGACATGCCGGGCCTTGCAGGTGCACTGGGGTGCCAGTACCTGCTGCTCCGCGCCGCGCGCCACGACATCTCTCTTCGTCGAGCCATCCTGGCTGCGCTGGCGTGCGGCGTGGCCGTCGGCGTGCGGTCGCAGGTCACATGGCTGGTGGTGCCATTGCTCGTGTGGACCATCGCGCGCGTGTGGCGTCGCGGCACGGTTCACATGGCGTTCGCCGTGGCGGGCGCCGCGCTCGCGGGTGTCCTCACGTGGGCGGTGCCCATGGTGTGGCTGACCGGTGGACTGGACGCATATCGCACGGCGTTGGCGTCGCAGGCAGGCGAGGATCTGGACGGTGTGCCGATGCTGCTGCTGACTCCGGGTGTGCGGCCCCTGGCGCAGGCGCTTGCCGACACGTTCGTGTGGCCGTGGGGGACGTGGCTGCTCGCCGCGGCAGCGATCGCGTTGGCGGCAGCAGGTGTTGTCGGGTTGCGCAGACAGCGCGGGATGGCGACGTGGCTCGTTCTCGGGTTCGCGCCGTACCTCGCGTTCCACCTGCTCGTCCAGGAAACGGAGACCACGCGGTACGCGCTCCCCACGGTCCCCGCCATCGTCGCGCTCGTTGTCCTGGTGTCGACGCGTTGGGCGCGTCACGTGCTGCAGCCGGTTGTCGTGCTGATCGGGATTACGTCCTTGGCCGTGTCGGTGCGGGCGCATCACCAGTATGCGGCGGCCGGCATGACCAGCAGCGAGGTGCTCGCGCGCATGACGGACGCTGCGGAAGGCCTGCCCGAACGTCCGCATGTGGCGATGCACCGTCGCGTGTGGGCGGAGACCAGGCGCATCAGGCACATGCTGACGCCGGTATCGGCGTTCGACGTGCTGCCGTCGCCGCGAGCGCGCGAATGGCAGGAAGCGTTGCCGGCGTGGGAACGCGACGCGCCGGTCTGGTGGCTCGTCGATCCGCGGCGTGGCGATCGCGGTGTGGTGGATCCGCTGTCGATGCGGTTGCGTGAGCCGGTGCGGTGGCCGATGCCTGTGGCGGCGCTGCTCGGCGGCATGCGTCCGCACGCGTTCGACTGGTATGACGTATCGCGACCGGCGTGGGTGCTGCGTGATGGCTGGAGTCTGACTCCAGAGCTCGCGGGGGTCACGGCCGCGGCGTCGCAGGGGTTGCCCGCCGCGCGTGCGTCGGCGATCGTGCGCGGTCACGACGGCGCGTCGACGCTCGTTGTCGGAGGTCGCTTCGTCGCGCCAGCGGAGTCCGTGCAGACGCTCGACGTGCGCATCGGTGAGTCGTGGGATGCCGCGACGTGGCGCGTGGAGGACGCGATTGGTCCCGGAGCGTTCGCCGTCGCGTGGACCATCCCGGCTGGCGTGCTGCCGGCGCACGGCTACGTGCCCCTGATGGTTGGCGCGACGGGCGAAGCGGACAGGACGTCGCCGGTGTTCCTGGAGCAGTTCGACGTGCAGCCGTCGGGAGTGCCGGTGCTGGCGCTCGGCGCCGGATGGTACGAACCCGAGCGCAACGTGGCCACGGGACGGACGTGGCGGTGGGTGAGCGACACCAGTTCCCTGCGCGTGCGTGGCGCTGTTGGTGACGTGCGCCTCGACATCGCGGGCACGTATCCGCGGCACTACGGCACCGCACCGGTCCTCGAGATCCTCGCTGGTGGCCGGCCGATTGCGACGCATACGCTGAGCCGACCGTTCAGCATCGAGTCGGTGATACGCGCGTCGGACCTGCCGCCGGACGGCCGGATCGAGTGGCGCGTCTCATCGTCGTTCGTCGCCGGGGAACGCACGGGATCTGCCGATGCCAGACGGCTCGCTCTGGAGATCGCATCGCTGCAGGTTCGTGCCGTTCGTTGACAGGATCACGGTCCGTCGATAGGCTTTGGCCCGATGCCACCTGTGACGGAGCTGTGCGCAGCCCCGTTTTCCGAATTTCTTCACACTTGGAGTACCGCATCGATGTCTCGACTGCGAGTCGTACTGCCTGCCGTTGGCCTGTGCCTGGCGCTGGGCGTTGCGGGCTGTGCCAAGAAGGCGCCCGCGCCTGCTCCGGCACCACCGCCTCCGCCTCCGGCCACCACCCCGGCACCGCCGCCTCCTCCGCCGCCGCCGGCCCCGGCGCCAGCACCGGAGGCACCGCGTCCGCTCACCGATGAGGAGCTGTTCGCGCGCAAGAGTCTCGACGACCTCAACTCCGAGAAGCCGCTGGGCGATGTGTTCTTCGCCTACGACCAGTCGACGATCTCGGACGAGGGTCGTGCGACCATCCAGCGCAACATGGAATGGCTGCGCAAGTGGCAGTCGACGCGCGTGCTCGTCGAGGGCCACTGCGACAACCGCGGCACGCCCGAGTACAACCTCGCGCTCGGTGAGCAGCGCGCGGCAGCGGTACGCGATTATCTGGTCAGCCTCGGGCTGCCCACCGATCGCGTGACGATCGTCAGCAAGGGTGAAGAGCAGCCGTTCTGCAACGAAGACACCGAGGAGTGCTTCCAGCAGAATCGCCGCGGACACTTCCTGATCACCGCGAAGTGAGCACATGCCGTCGCGCGACGGCAGACGGATGAATGCGAAAGGCCCGACGACTCTCGTCGGGCCTTTCGTTCTTCAGCGTGCGGCGATCTCGGCGTCGATTGCGGCGGCAGCGGCGGCGGGGTTGGCAGCGCCGGTGACGGGCCGGCCGATCACCAGGTACGACGCGCCGGCATCAATGGCGTCGGCGGGCGTCATCGTGCGGGCCTGATCGTCCCTGCTCGCGCTGGCCGGACGGATGCCAGGGGTGACGACCGCGAGATCGGCGCCGCACGTTTCGCGACTGAGCGTGATCTCCTGCGGCGACGCCACGACGCCGTCGATGCCCGCCTCGCACGCGAGCGCCGCAAGGCGCCGCACCTGCTCGCGGACGCCGTCGGCGATACCCACGCCACGCAACCGGGCATCGTCGAGGCTCGTGAGCACCGTGACGCCGACGATGAGTGGACGCGCGCGACCCGCGCGCGCCGCTTCCTCGTGCGCGGCGTCGCGCGCGGCAACCAGCATGTCGTGTCCACCGCTCGCGTGGACCGTCATCATCCACGCCCCGAGGCGCGTGCCCGCGCGCACGGCGCCGGCGACGGTGTTCGGGATGTCGTGGAACTTCAGGTCGAGGAACAGCCGCAGCCCGCGATCGACGATGGGCGCAACGGCCGCTGGTCCTTCGCTCACGAAGAGCTGCTTGCCGACCTTGAAGCCGCCCACGTCCGGCAATTGCGCGACGAGCGCGTCTGCCGCGGCGATGGTGTCGACGTCGAGAGCGATCAGGATGGACGACATGCAGGCTCCGCGGGCCTGGACTTGCCCGTCTTGACGG
Source organism: Acidobacteriota bacterium (assembly GCA_020845575.1). Taxonomy (NCBI): domain Bacteria; kingdom Pseudomonadati; phylum Acidobacteriota; species Acidobacteriota bacterium. Next base: position 34,816 of record JADLFL010000040.1, read on the forward strand.
CGCCTACCAGGTCGGCGAGGCGCGTCACGCCGTGGCGCGCGCAGTAGGTCCCGAGATCGGCGAGGACGCGCGTCCAGATGAAGGGGTCGGCGAAGTTGGCCGTGCCGATCTGTACGGCGTTGGCGCCGGCCAGCATGAACTCGATCACATCGTCGGCCGACGCGATGCCACCCATGCCGACGATCGGGATGCGCACGGCCTGCCGGCACTCGTACACCATCCGCACGGCGATCGGGCGGATGGCGGGGCCGCTCAGGCCGCCCATCACATTGGTCAGCTTCGGCTTTCGCGTCTCGACGTCGATGGCCATTGCAAGGAACGTGTTGACGAGCGACACCGCGTCGGCGCCGGCTTCCTCCGCCGCGCGCGCGAACGACGCGACGTCCGTCACGTTCGGCGTGAGCTTCGGCATGATCGGCAGCGTCGTCGCCTTGCGCACCGCAGAGACCACGGCGTGCGTGCCGGGCAGGCTGCACCCGAACTGGATGCCGCCCTCCTTGATGTTGGGGCACGAGATGTTCAGTTCGATTGCCGCCACGCCCTCGTGATCCGAGAGCACGCGGCACACCTCGACGTACTCGTCGAGCGTCACGCCGCACACGTTGACCACCGTGACGGCACCGAGCGCGCGCAGCTCCGGCAGGCGCTCCTTCACGAAGCGGTGGACGCCGATCCCCTGGAGTCCGATCGCGTTCAGCATGCCGCCCGGTGTCTCGACGATGCGGGGCGGGGCGTGGCCTTCGCGTTCCGAGAGGAACAGGCCCTTGACGACCACGCCGCCGAGCGACGAGATGTCGAACGCGCCGGCGTACTCGACGCCGTAGCCGAAGCAGCCGCTCGCGGCCATCAGCGGGTTGCGGAGCGTGAGCGGGCCGAGCGGCGTCGTGAAATCAACCATGGTGGGCGAGCCCTTCCCACTGCAGGGTGCTGGCGGCGAACACGGGACCGCTGGTGCAGGAGCGAACGAAATGGGCGCCGCCCTCCGGTGTCTTCACGGGCACGACGCAGCTGTAGCAGCCGCCCATGCCGCAGCCCATCACCTGTTCGAGCGAGACCCAGGCGTCGCGGCCCGCGGCGGCGGCGCGCTCGGCAACGGCACGCATCATCGGCGTCGGACCGCAGCAGTAGATGGCGATGGGCTCGTCCGGCGACGCTGCCTGCAGGGCCTCGTCGAGGGGAAGCGTGATGCGTCCGTGCGTGCCGACGCTACCGTCCTCGGTGGCGAGCACGAGTTCGACGCCGCGTTGGGCGAACCAGTCCGCGTAATACAGGTCTTCGCCGCGGCGTGCGCCGTAGAACAACCGCCGCGCGATCCCGCGTGCGGCGAGCGTCTCGGTGAGCGTGGCGAACGGCGCGAGTCCGACGCCTCCGGCCACCATCCACACCGACGTCGGCGGCTCGACGAGCGGCCAGGGCTGGCCGAGCGGGCCGAGACACGAGAGACGATCGCCCACGCGGACGTCGAACAGTTGTCCGGTGCCCGTGCCGACGCGCTTGTTGAGGATGCTGATGCCGCGCGGCGTGCCGTCGTCGTCCCGCACGATCTCGAAGATCGAGAACGGACGCCTGAGCAGCGGCTCGAGGCCGGGCTTGGTCTTCACCATGACGAACTGGCCGGGCCGTGCGGCTGCGGCGACCGATGCCGCCGCGAGCGTGACGACGTTGTACTCTGCCGAGAGCGTACGATTCCCGATCACGTCGGCCCGCTCGTCCACGATCATCCTCGGCAGCATAGCGCATCAGCCCATGCCGTACCTGCGACTCCTGACCAACGCCCTGGTGGCCGGCGTGCTTGGCGCGGCGATGCTGGCGCACCTGGTGCTGTTGCTCAATCCGCAACTGTCGCCGCGCCCGGGCGTGCTGTTCTCGCTCGGCTGGCGCCTGCTGGTCACGGCGGCTCCGCTCATCGCCGGCGCGTTCTTCGTGGCGAGTCTCGCACGGTACCTCTCGACGCGCCGCGGGCCGGGGTGGCTCAGCCTCCGCATCCTTGCCTGGACCACCACGCTGGTCGTGGCGCTCGGCGCGCTGCTGGCGTGGCTCAATCTCTCGGCGTTCGAGTCGTCGCTCTCGCCCGCCGCCGCGCGCCGCGCGTTCGTCGTGACCGTCACGCTCGCCTGCGCCAGTGGCGTGCTGTTGGTGATCGCGCTGGTCCACTACGGATTCGGCAGGCGTGGCAGTCGTGTCGGCGGCACGGTCCTCGGCATCGCCGTTGTCGCAGCGGTGGTGCTGCCGCTCGTGGCCCGCGGACCGGCGGAGTGGAGCCTGGCCGGAAGCGGCATGGTGCGCACCGTGGGTCCCTCGCTGCGGGAGACGCCGCTCGGCCGCGTGCGGATCGTCGCGATCGACGGCGCGTCGCTGGACTACGTGTCGCCGGCCGCGGCGCAGGGGCGCCTGCCCAACATCGGACGGATGATCGACGGGGGGGCGTCCCTGGCCCTCTCGTCGATCGAGCCGAGACAGCCGCAGCCCGTCTGGTCGTCGGTGGCCACGGGACGCTATCCGCCGGCGACCGGCGTGCGTGGTGACCATCGCTTTCGCGGCGGCTGGGCCGCGTTCGACCTGCTGCCGCGCTACGTGTTCGCCGACGTCCTGGTCCTCGCGGGCGTCCTCGATGTGGAGCCCATCGTTGCCGCCGACCTGCGCGGCGCACCGCTGTGGCGCGTGCTCGAAGCGTCAGGGATCCCGGCCGTCACGGCGGCATGGCCCCTCAGTGACGGGAGCGGCGCGCGCATCGGGCGTGTCATCGCGACGCCAGCGCGTGCGCCTGGTGCGACGCCGATCGACACCGACACCGGCGTCCGCGCGCAATTCGAAGACGCGCTCGGGATTGTCGACGCGCGTGTGGCATCCGTGCGGTATGCCGCGCTGGCGGCGCTTGCGCCCGAGGCGCGGCGCCGACAGTCGTCGGCCGGTCGTCGCGCACTCGACGAGACGTACGACTTCATCGACAGGGAGGTCGGCCGCATGCTGAGTCGTCTCGCGCCCGACGATCTGCTGCTCGTGGTCTCCGGATATCGCGTCGAGTCGCCGAGCCCCTTCGAACGTCTCCGCGACCGCATCGTCGACGATGCGGGACTGGCGGCGGAGGCGAGCCGCTCGGACGGTTTCATGCTCGCGTACGGCCGGCACGTCGCGCCCGGCCGCAAGTCCGTCGGCGCCATCGTCGACGTACTCCCGACGGTGTTGTACTACCTCGGCCTGCCCGTCGGCCGCGACATGGACGGCTACGCGCGCACCGACCTCTTCGTCCCCGCGCTCACCACCGAGCGCCCCGTCACGTTCATCAGGAGCTATCAGTAGGACCGCCCGGCAACCGGCAACCCGGCAACCGGCAACCGGCAACCGGTCCCGCCTTTGCGCCAACGGCGCTACGTCGCGGCAAGCGTTTCCGGCATCGCGGCACTTCGGGTGCTACACTGTTCCGTGGCTCTTTAAGGCGGACCTGTGAGTCCGCAAAGAGGTCGCATGCCAGACGCCTCGTTTTCGCGCGTTCGCGCGAGTGTTTCCTGCAGTCCATCGTCCGTGCGCGACCCTTTCGCGGCGACCCGACGTGTGTCCCGGAGGTCCGCATGCCCCAGGTGATGGATGGCGCGCGGATCGAGCGCACGCTCGCGCGCATCGCGCACGAGATCCTCGAGCGCAACCGCGATCTCTCCGACGTCGCGCTCGTCGGCATCCGCACGCGCGGCGTCGTGATCGCGGAACGCGTCGCCGCGGTGCTCGAACAGGTCGGCGGCGTGACGATGCCGGTGGGATCGCTCGACATCACGCTCTATCGCGACGACTACATGCGGCACCCTGTCGGTCCGCAGCCTGTCGTGCGCAGCACCGACATCCGCTTCTCGGTGGAAGGTCGCCGCATCCTGCTCGTGGACGACGTGCTGTATACGGGACGCACGATCCGCGCGGCGCTCGACGCGATCATCGATTACGGACGTCCGCGCAGCATTCAGCTCATCGTGCTCGTCGACCGCGGTCATCGCGAGTTGCCCATCAAGGCCGACTACGTCGGCAAGAACCTGCCGACGTCGCCCACGCAGAGCGTGCAGGTACGCCTCACCGAGATCGATGGTGTCGACGAAGTCGAACTCGAGGAGGGCGCATGAGCGGCGCTGATGCGGTCACTGCGTTGCGCGGACGTCATCTGCTCGGCATCAGCGACCTCGAACCCGGCGAGATCTCCCTCATCCTCGACACCGCCGACGCGATGCGCGAGGTGGGTGAGCGCGCGATCAAGAAGGTGCCTGCGCTGCGCGGGCGCACCATCGTCAACCTGTTCTTCGAGCCGAGCACGCGCACGCGCACGTCGTTCGAGATCGCGGAGAAGCGCTTGAGCGCGGACACGCTCAATCTCGCGGTGTCGACGTCGAGCGTGGTCAAGGGCGAGACGCTGCTCGACACCGTGAGCAACATCGAGGCGATGCAGCCGGACATGCTGGTGGTGCGCCATGCCTCGTCTGGCGCGTGCCATCAGCTCGCGCGCCATTGCCGTGCGCGCATCGTCAACGCGGGCGACGGGCTGCACGAGCATCCCACGCAGGCGCTGCTCGATGCCTACACGATCCGGCAGCACAAGGGGCGGCTCGACGGCCTCACCGTGGCCATCGTGGGCGACCTGCTGCACAGTCGCGTGCTGCGGTCGAACCTGATCCTGCTGCGCAAGATGGGCGCCACGGTGCGCGTGGCGGCGCCGCGCCCGCTCGTGCCCATGGGGATCGAGGCGCTCGGTGCGATCTCCTGCCGCACGATCGAGGAAGCGATCGACGGCGCCGACGTCGTGATGATGCTGCGCATCCAGTTGGAGCGCATGCAGAACAACTTCTTCCCGTCGCTGCGGGAGTACTTCACGCTGTTCGGCCTCACCGCCGATCGGCTGGCGCTCGCGCGGCCTGACGCGATCGTGATGCACCCGGGCCCGATGAACCGTGGCGTGGAGATCGCCTCCGACGTGGCAGACGGCAACCAGGCCGTCATCCTCGAGCAGGTGGCCAATGGCGTGGCGGTGCGCATGGCGGTGCTCTACCTGCTCGGCGGAGGCAGCGAGGAATGACCCCGGCGATGACGTGCGTCCTGAAGAACGGCCGCGTGGTGGATCCGGTCAACGGCCGCGACGGACGGTTCGACGTCGAGATACGCGACGGCGTCATCGTGCGCGTGGCTCCGGACCTTCCGATTCCTGACGGTGCCCTCGTGCTCGACGTGCCCGCCGGCTGCATCGTCACGCCGGGGCTGATCGACATGCACGTGCACCTGCGCGAGCCGGGGCAGGAGCACAAGGAGACGATCGCGTCTGGCGCGGCGGCGGCTGTCGCCGGTGGCTTCACCGCCGTGGCGTGCATGCCCAACACGTCGCCCGTCAACGACAGCGCGGCCGTCACGCGCTACATCCGCGACAAGGCCGACGCGGCGGGTCTCGCGCGTGTCTATCCGATCGGCGCGGCATCTGTCGGGCAGAAGGGCGAGCAGTTGGCCGAGATCGGCGAGCTGAAGGCCGCCGGTTGCGTGGCCGTGTCCGACGATGGGCATCCCATCCGGACGGCGCTGCTGATGCGTCGCGTGCTGGAGTACGCGGGCATGCTCGACGTCCTGGTGATTGATCACTGCGAGGATCCGACGCTCAAGGGCGATGGTGTCGTCCACGAAGGTGCCGTCGCGTCCGAGCTCGGATTGCGCGGCATTCCCGGTGAGGCCGAGGAGCTCTGGGTCGAGCGCGACATCACGCTGGCCGGCCTCGCGAAGGTGCCGTTCCACGTGGCGCACCTGAGCACCGCCGGCTCGCTGCGTGCGGTGCGGGCAGGCAAGGCGCGCGGGATTGCCGTCACGTGCGAGGTGGCACCGCATCACTTCGTGCTCACCGACGAGGCGCTGCGCGACTACGACACGAACACGAAGATGAACCCGCCGCTGCGCCCGCCGTCCGACGTCGCCGCGCTGGTGGAGGGGCTGGCCGACGGCACCGTCGACGTCATCGCCACCGATCACGCGCCGCATCACGCCGACGAGAAGGCGCTCTCGTACGACCACGCGCCGTTCGGGATCACGGGTCTCGAGACCGCTGTGTCGCTGACCTTCGATCGTCTCGTCCACGCGGGGCATATCGGTCTGGCCCGCATGGTCGAACTGCTGTCGGTGAACCCGGCGCGCATCCTGAAGGTGACGGGTGGATCGCTCACCGAAGGTGCCCCTGCGGACATCAGCGTCCTTGCGCCGGACCTGCCAGTGACGATTCGTGCGTCCGCGCAGAAATCGGCGTCCAGGAACATGCCGTTCGAGGGCTGGACGCTCCGCGGTGGCGTGGCTGCCACGGTGGTGGGCGGCCGTCTCGTCTATCGCAACACGCGCGTCGAGGGGCTCGACGCCTGGCCGGCGGCACCAGTCCGGTGACCGTCGCTTCCCCGGAGTCACGATTGATGACGCAACGTATCGAAGAAGTCCGCAAGCGCGCACAGCGCATCCTGCAAGGCGCGAATGTGCTCCTCGACGGACACTTCGATTTCGGCAACGGGTATCACGGCCGCACGTACGTGAACCCGCACATGCTGTTCTGCCAGCCGTCGACGATCTGGCAGCTCGCGCAGGATCTGCTCGACGTGCTGCCCTACGACATCACGTCTCGCGTACAGGCCGTGGTGGGGCCGTCCACGGGCGGCGCGCTGCTCGCGCACACGATCGCCGGACTGCTCGATGGCCGTCGCAGCCTCGACCATCCCCCGTGCGTCTTCGCGCCGGTGCACTTCGACATGGAGGAGGGGCTCCGGCTGCGCTCGACATATCGCGGCGTGCTCGCCGGCAAGAGGGTCCTGATCGCGGACGATGTGCGCAATACGGGGAAGACGTTCAGCCTCTGCGCAGAGCTGGTGACCAAGGCCGGAGGCGAGGTGATCGCCACCGCGCAGATCTACGACCGCATGGCGGCCGTGGTCTCGCTCGACGTGCCCAACTTCGCGCTGCTCGAGTACGACGCGCACGACATCCACACCGCCGCCACGTGCCCGCTGTGCGCCCGCGGCGTGCCGATGACGCGCTTCTAGTCCCGCTCGCCGATGGCCGCGCCCGCGCGCCGCGTCTCATCGCGATCGCTGTCCACGGCAGCGCTCGCGCGCCTGCGCGTCGAGCTCGATCGCCTGCACGACGGCTACAACGTGCCCGACTCGGCTGCCGATCCCGTGCAGTTCGTGCGGCGGTACGACGATCCGCGCGACAGGGAGATCGTCGCCGCGCTCGCATCTGGGCTCGCGTTCGGCAGGCTGGCGAGCGTGCTCGCGAGCATCGAGCGCGTGCTCGCCCTGATCGGTTCGCATCCTGCGGCGTACCTGTCGTCGATGGACGTGCGCGACGCGCGCGCGTCGCTCGCGCCCGTCGTCCACAGGTGGACGCGCGGCGACGACATCGTGGCGCTGCTCGTCGTGCTGCGCGATCTCGTCGACAGGTTCGGATCGCTCGAAGGCGCGTTTCTCGCGGGCGACGATTCGTCGAGTGAGGACGTCGCGTCAGGTCTCGAAGCGTTCTGTGCGGCGGCGTGCGCCGTCGACGTGCGTGAGGCGTATGGTGGTGCGCGCAAGGACAGGCTCGGCGTGCACTACTTCTTCCCGCGACCGTCGCTCGGCAGCGCGTGCAAGCGCCTGAACCTGTTCGTGCGCTGGATGGTGCGACAGGACGCCGTGGATCCCGGTGGATGGTCCGGGGTGTCGCGCGCCCGCCTCGTGATCCCGCTCGACACGCACACCATCCGTGTAGGCCGCTGCCTGCGCCTCACGCACTACACGAGCCCCGGCTGGCGCATGGCCGCCGACATCACCGCGACGCTCCGCCGCATCGATCCCGTCGACCCGGTGCGCTACGACTTCTCGCTGTGCCACATGAGCATGATGGGCGCCTGCGGCTGGGGCCGCCCCGTCGCCAACAGCCAGTGTCCGCTGCGCGGTTTCTGTCGCCCCGCCCGCTGACGGGCCGGGCAAGCCAGGCCCGCCAGGGGCCGAGCCGCGCGTCGATCAGTGCCGGTTCGCGATCAGCTCTTCGTACACGCCGATCGTCTCCCGCACCATGTGGTCGACGCTGAAACGCCTGTGTACGCGCTCGTAACCCGCTGTCGCATACCGGCGGGCGCGCTCCTCGTCCTTCAGGAGTGTGATCAGCGCGTCGGCAAGGGCGTCTGCGTGCCTCGGCGGTACGAGGAGACCTGTCTCGTCGTCGACGACGACTTCGGGGATGCCGCCCGTGTCCGTCGCGACGATCGGCCTGGCGCACCCCATCGCGTCGAGCAGCGACGTGCCGAGTCCTTCCATCGTCGAGCTCATGACGAAGATGTCCGCGGTCTTCATCAGCGACAGCACATCGGTCCTGAATCCCGGCAGCAGCACGTGCCTGTCGAGCCCGAGGTTGTGGATCTGCTTCACGAGACTTTCGTGCAGTTCGCCCTGGCCGAGGATGACGAGTCGCGCGTCGGGCACGGCACGCACCACGCTCGCGAACGCGTCGACGAGGTACCGTTGACCCTTGTGCGGCACGAGCGCCGCCACGTTGAGCACCACAGGCGCACCGTGCGGCAGCCAGAACGTCTCGTGCAACGACACCGGCGGCGCATCGGCCACGTGCTGCAGGTCCACGCCTTCGTGCACCGTGACGATGCGCGACGCTGGAATGCCGTCACGTTCGAGGATGGCACCGATCGCGGAGGACGCGCAGATGAAGCGATCGACCTGCCGATACTTCGCGCGCGACAGCCTGTTGGACGCCAGCCTGAAATCCACGCGACGCGACGCGACGAGCAGCGGCGGCGGCCACGGCATCCGAAATCCGAGCGCGAGCGCGGCGAGTGCCACGCCATGCGGATCGTGCGCGTGAAGAATCTGCGGATTGCACGCACGGATGACGCGTGCGAGCTTCCACGCGGCGTGGAAGTCGACTTCGAACCGCGGCGCGAGCGGCAGCAGGTCCGCGTCCTGCGGGGCGCGCCGTCGCAGCTCACCGTCCGGATGCGCCACGAGCATCGTCGGATGGCCGAGCGCGCGAAGGCCCTTCACGGTGAGGAGTGCCTGGTTCTGGCCTCCGCGCCACGTGCGGGCGGTGTCGATGTGGATGGTGCGAATCGCCATCACGTGTGTGTTCAGGCGCGACGCCAGCGCTCCCACAGCTTGACGTACTTGAGCAGCACGTACACGCCACCGAGCAGCGAGACGATGAGGCCTGGCACGCCGTCCCTGAACCCGGTGCGCGCGACGTAGTTGCGAAGAAATGCCGCAGGCGGGTGCACCAGCAGTTGCCACGCGCTCGCGCGTCGTCCAGCGGCGTACATCTCGTCTGCGGCGAGTGACGTGTAGTGGTTCATGCGTGCCAGGTGCGCGGCGACGTCGTCGTACGGTCGATGTTCCAGTTCGCCCGACAGGTCGCCGATGGTCCCGTCCACGAGCAGCGCTTCATGCACGCGACGATCGTCCCAGCGCGCACGCCGCCTGTCGTAGAGCCGCACGGCGCGATCGGGATACCAGTCGGTGGTGCGAATCCATCGCCCGAGATACCAGGTCACGCGCGGCATGCGACAGGCGACCGTACCCGCGTCCGGCTGCCACGCGAGGATCTGATCGCGCAAGGCTGGCGTCACCGCTTCGTCGGCGTCGAGCGACAACACCCAGTCGTGCGAGGCCAGCGACGCGGCATGGTTCTTCTGCGCGCCGTAGCCCAGCCACGCGCGTGTCTCGACGTGCGTCGCGAGAGGCCGCGCTCGGGCCACCGTGTCGTCACTACTGCAGGCGTCCACGACGATGCGCTCGGCGGCCCATGCCACCGACTGCAGCGCGCGCTCGATGTGTGCGCCCGCGTTCTTCGTGATGAGAATCACCGAGATCGGCGCCGGCACAGGGGAAGAATAGCTGAAGGCCGGCGCCGCGCGTGGCGGGACCGGCGTTCGGGGACTGCTGCGATCGGTGGAGGCTGCTAACGGTTGCCCGTGCCGGTGTTGGCCCCGCCGCCGTTCTGCGTACCGACATTGTTGACGCTCAGGCTGCCGCCCGAACCGGAGATCGACGCTTCCTGCGCGGCTTCGAAGTCGACGCGCGACTTCTCGAAGTCGAGAATGGCGCGCTGCTCGTTGTTGCGGGCCACCGCGAGATCGCGCTGGGCCTGCAGGACGTTGAACGTGGTGGACAGGCCGACGCCGAACTTCTTCTGCTCGGCTTCGAGGCGACGCTCCGCCAGCGATCGCGCGGCCTGCGTCGTGGCGACGCGCTGCAGGTTCGTGTTGACCTGCCGCGCGAGATCGCGCACCTGCTGAACCACCTGGCGTTCGAGGTCGCGCAACTGCAGCAGGTTCTGCTCGTTGGTCAACCGCTGGCGCTCCAGGTTCACACGGTTCACGTTGCGGCCGACCGGGTACCTGACGTTGACGCTCACCGACCATGTCGGATACGTGAAGCCGAGCACGTCTCCGAGCACGTCCGTGTACGGGATCACGGTGCGCGATCCGGTCTCGGCGCCTGGGTTGAACGGGTCGTCTCCAGCCTGCCTCTGGATGAGCGAGCCGCCCAGCCCCGCGAGACCGTAGTCGACGACAGCCGAGACATCCGGAAGGGTCTGGTTACGCCAGTACCTGATGCGGACGTCGTTGTTCTCGAGTTGCTTGCGCGCCTGCTGCAGGTCGAGACGGCCGGCCATCGCCTTCTCGACGGCGGCGTTCACGTCGACGGGCGTCGTCGCCAGCGACGGCGGATCGGCGGGCTCGAACGTCGTCGTCCAGAAGTCGGGCGTCTGCGGGCCGAGAACGAGCGAGCGCAACTGGTCCTGCGCCTGGGCCACCGACTGCTCGCCGATGATGACGTTCTCTTCGTTGGAGGCGACCTCGGCCTCGGCCTGCACGATGTCGATGGGGGCCATGGTACCGACCTCCACGCGCTTGCGGTTGTCCGCGAGTGTCTGCCGCGAGAGATCGAGCGTCTGCTGCTGCACCGCGAGTGCAGACTGCGCGACGACCAGGTCCCAGTACGCGTTCTTCACGCTGCGCACGGTGGCCACGACGGTGTTACGGAACTGCATCTCGCTGATCGCGAGGTTGTTCTTGTTCACGAGGATCTGCTGCCGCGTGTTGTCGATGGCGCGATTGCGCAGCAGTGGCTGCGTGAAGTTGAACGTCAGGTTGCCGCGCGTGGTCGGGTTCAACGTGGTGAACCTGTCGTTCGTCTTGGTGCGCGAGGTGTCGTAGCCGAGTGTGTAGGACCCGCCGGTCGGGAGGAACTGCTCCACGCCGAAACTGCCCACGGCCTGCTTCTGCTGGTAGCTCGCGCTGTCCTCGGCCGCCGACTGGAGGATGCTGGCGACGGGCGACTCGACGCTCTGGAACCGGATCCGCCCGGTGAGCGTCGGGAGCCATCCGCCGTACGCCTGGGCGAGATCGAGCTCCGAGAACGCCGGATTCATGCGCTGGACCTGGAGTGACACGTTCTGCTCCAGTGCCATCGCGACGGCTTCGTCGATCGTGATCCGGCGAACCGGTCCGGCGAGTGCCGAAAGCGGCGTGGTCGGCGTCTGCGCGGAAGCGCCTGCCGCGGCAGATGCCATGGCCAGCGCCACGATACCGCGCCGGAAACGAAAGGGAACCGATGGGATCACGGACGTCAACTCCATCTCCTGGGAGAGCAGCTCGATAGGGCCGTCCGGGACGAGTGAAGGATGTCCGGGTATGCGGCCGAACCAATAGACGAAATCATACAGGCCGCGGTTCGGCCCAGATGGCGCGTCCCACGACCGGATGATGCGTCCACCCGCCGGACACGCGAGGACCGTGCCGGCGTGCCACGCGAATTGGCAAATGCCCTTGCCGAGGGCACAATGCCTTGGTCGATGACCCCGTTGCATGCCCGATTCGTGCTCACCGCCGTCCTGCTCGGCATCGCCGCGCCGGCATCGCTCGTCGCCCAGCCGGCCACGGCCACGCGCGCGGCATCGTCGGCCGCCGCGGCGACGTTCCCGCTCACCGTGGACAGCATCATGCGGGGACCGGCGCTCGTCGGGTATCCACCAACAGGTCTCCGCTGGTCCGGCGACAGCGCGCGCCTCTATTTCGAGTGGCAGGCGCGTGACGAGGACGAGTCGGCGACGTGGGTGGTCAACGCCGACGGCACCGGCCTGCGCAGGCTGACGGAGGAGGAGCGGCGCCTCGCGCCGCCCGTCAACGGCCGCCGGGATCGCGCCGGCCGCCGCGTGCTGAGCGCGGTGCGTGGAGACATCGCGCTCTTGGACACCGTTGCGGGGACGCGCCTCGATCTCACGCGCATGGCCGGCGCCGAGTCGTCGCCGCGCTGGGCGCGCAACGAGACGCACGTCACGTTCGTGCGCGATGGCGGCCTCTATCTGATCGCGCTCGATACGGGTGGCATTCAGCAGATCGCCGAATCGGGCCAGAAGACGCCCGATCCGAAGAAGACCGACAGCCAGCAGGCGCTGGAGCGCGAGGAACTCGACCTGCTCGAGCACGTGCGCGAGACGAAGCGTCGCCGCGAGCGCGACCAGGCGCGCCGCGATCGCGATGCTCTGCCGAAGCTCGAACTGCGCGCGCGCCAGACGGCGACCGATCTGCAACTCGACGCGTCGGGTCGATACGTGTGGGCCATCGTGACGGAGCGGCCGGAGGGCGCCAAGACCGCCGACGTGCCCGACTACGTCACCGAGTCGGGCTATGTGGGCGATCTGCCAGGACGCACGAAGGTGGGCGACGTGCAGTCCAGGGCCACGCTCGCCATCCTCGACCTCGAGACGCGCAAGACGTCGTGGGTCACGTTGCCCGAAACCGGAGGCACCGAGAAGGCTCCGCGCGAGGTGCGCTGGAGCATGCCCGTCCTGTCCGACGATGGAGCCGTGGCCGTGGCGTCGGTGCGTGCCACCGACAACAAGGATCGCTGGCTCGTGCGCATCGATCCTGCGACCGGCACGACAACGGTGCTCGATACGCTGCACGACGATGCGTGGATTCGGGAGGGATTCGCGCAGGGCGGATCGAGCTTCGGGTGGCTGCCCGGGGGACACCGACTGTGGTTCACGTCGGAGCGGACGGGGTGGTCGCACCTCTACGTGCTCGACGCCGACGCGCCGGGCGAGCCCCACGCCATCACGTCTGGTGAGTGGGAAGTCAGCGATGTCGCGCTGTCGCTGGATCGCCGCACGTTCTACCTCACGACGACGGAGGTCCATCCCGGCGAACGCCAACTCTATGCGGTCGGTATCGACGGCGGTACGCGCACGCGCCTGACAACGAGAACCGGGTCCAATCTGGGTGAGGTCTCACCCGACGGCCGGACGATCGGGCTCGTGCACTCGACGGGCAACATGCCGCCTGAGGTCCACGTCTCCGCGTACGGCGCGAGTGAGCTGGTTCGCGTCACCACCAGCCCGTCGGCGGAGTGGAGCGCGCATCGGTGGCTCGATCCGCAGGTCGTGACGTTCCCGTCGCGCGACGGCAAGACGCTCTACGCGCGGATCTACACGCCGGAGATGGTCGGGGCGAAGCGCCATCCGTCGCGTCCGGCCGTGCTGTTCGTACACGGGGCTGGCTATCTCCAGAACGCGCACAAGTACTGGTCGAGTTACTACCGGGAGTACATGTTCCACCATCTGCTCGCATCACGCGGGTATGTGGTGCTCGACGTCGACTACAGGGCGAGTGCCGGCTACGGCCGCGACTGGCGAACCGCCATCTATCGGCACATGGGCGGCAAGGACCTGGAGGACATCGTCGATGGTGCGAAGTACCTTGTGTCGGCGCACAGGGTGAACGCGAAGCACATCGGCCTGTACGGCGGCAGCTATGGCGGATTCATCACGCTGATGGCGATGTTCACCACGCCCGACGTGTTCGCCGCCGGCGCAGCGCTGCGCCCCGTGACCGACTGGGCGCACTACAACCATGGCTACACGTCGAACATCCTCAACGTGCCGCAGTCCGATCAGGAAGCGTACCGCCGCAGCTCGCCGATCTACTTCGCAGACGGCCTGAAGGGCGCGCTCCTCATCTGTCACGGCCTTGTCGACGTCAACGTCCACGCCCAGGATTCGATCCGCCTCGCACAGAAGCTGATCGAGCTCCGCAAGGAGAACTGGGAACTCGCGCTCTATCCCGTCGAAGACCACGGCTTCGAAGAAGCCACGAGCTGGGCCGACGAATACAAGCGGATCCTGAAACTCTTCGAAACGAACCTGAAATAGCCGCCCTATGTCCCCTGCCTCCGTCCTCGAACTGTTCCGCCAGCGTGGTGCTCTCCTCGAAGGCCACTTCGTCCTGTCGTCGGGTCTGCACAGCACCGGGTACCTGCAGTGCGCCCTGATCCTCCAGCATCCGGGTGATGCCGAGGCGCTCGGCCGTGCGCTCGGCGAGAAGGTGAAGGCGGCGGGGCATGCCGTGGATCTGGTGCTGTCGCCCGCGATGGGGGGCCTCATCATCGGCCATGAGATGGGGCGCGCGCTCGGTGTACCGGCGATCTTCGCCGAACGCGTGGACGGCACGCTCACGCTGCGCCGCGGCTTCGCGATCGAGCCTGGTACGCGCGTCCTCATCGTCGAGGATGTGGTGACGACAGGGAAGAGCACGATGGAGACGGTACGGGTGGCCGAGGAGCGAGGAGCGACAGTGGTGGGCGCCGCGTCGATCATCAATCGCGGCGGCGGTGATGCGTTGGCTGTGCCGTACGTGTCTCTGGCGGACGCGCGCTTCCCGACGTACGCGCCAGATGCCTTGCCGGACGACCTGCGCGACGTGCCCGTCGTCAAGCCTGGGTCGCGTCCCGCGCCGCAGTAACGTGCCCCGCGTCCTGCTGCGCGTGGCGTACGACGGCACCGCGTATGCGGGCTGGCAGCGCCAGACCAACGGCGTGTCGATCCAGGCACTGCTCGAAGACGCGCTCGCGCCTGTCGTTGGCGGCCGCGTCACTGTCGCCGGTGCGGGTCGCACCGACGCCGGCGTCCACGCCGATGCGCAGGCGGCTCACGTGGACGTGCCCGACGGCATCGACCCGAGCATGGTCATGCGTGCGGGCAACGCACGATTGCCGGCTGACGTGCGCATCAGGCGTGCGGATCTCGTCGCCGACGACTTCCACGCGCGCTTCTCGGCCGTGTCCAAGACGTACAGGTACGCGTGGCTCGTGAGCCACGTCGGCCACCCGCTCCTGGCGCGCACGCACCATGTGGTCGCGCCTCCCCTCGATTTGTCGGCGATGGCACACGCCGCAGCCCGCGTCGTCGGCACGTTCGACTTCCGTGCCTTTCAGTCCGCAGGTGCGACAGTGGCGAGCACCGTGCGGACCGTGACAGGCGTCGACTTCGGCGTGCGTCCCGCAGCCGATCTCGGCCTGCAGTTGACGGACACCGAGCGCATCGTCGAGCTCGAGATCCGTGGCGAGGGGTTTCTTCGTCACATGGTCCGCGCGATCGCCGGGACGTTGCTCGACGTGGGCTACGGCCGCCGCACGCCGGACGACATGGACCGTCTCCTCGCCGGCGCCCCGCGATCCGAGGCCGGTCCCACCGCCCCGGCACACGGCTTGACGCTCGTCGACGTGGTGTACTGAAGCCGTTTCCGTATGGAGCGAAGGGGCTTCAGGCCCCTTCGACGGTCTAGCCGACGATTTCTCCCGCGTGCAGGCGTCGAAGGAAGTGTTCGACAGGCAGTACGCGGGTGCCATCGACGTCCAGCTCCTGATGCCCACGGTAGACGATGTAGCTCCGCGCTGGACCACCCGCAAGAAAGGCGTCGATGCCCTTCTTGTATTCCCGGCGATAGCGACGTCCGTGTTTGACTTCGATGGCGACGACTCGCGTGCCATGCCACCAGACGAAGTCGACTTCGCTGCCGCTGGGCGTTGCCCAGTACGCCAGCGACCCCTTCACGCCGGCATAGTGCAGGTAGCTCTGGATCTCGTGCAGCACGAGATGTTCGAGGAGGACGCCATCCCAGTCGGCAGGCAGCGGCTGATCGAATCCGCCTGCTGCCGCGTGAAGCACGCCTGCATCGAACCAGTAGAACTTCGGGAGCGCGACCTCCTTGACCTTCGCACGCGGGCGGTACGCAGGGAGCCAGTGTCCGATCAGCGTGTCTACGAGGATGTCGAAGTAGCCGCGAGCTGCCTCCCTCGACACGGCGGCGTCACGTGCGATGCCGGAGACGTTGGTTGTCTGACCTGCCGCAAGGGTCGCCACTTCGAGGAAGCGACTGAAGCTTCCGAGGTTTCGTACCAGGCCTTCGGCTCTGATTTCTTCGCTCAGGTAGGTCGTCACGTACGCGCGCAGAAATGCCTCACGTGCCTGGTCGTCGTTGGCCGTGACGCTCATCGGCATGGAACCGTAGCGGAGAAGCTGGTCTGTAGAGACCGAGAAGTCCATCTCCTTGCTGGTGAGTGGAAAGAGCTTTCGCAGGACCGCCCGACCCGCCAGGAGGTTCGCGGCCCCTCGCTTCAGCTTGCGGGCTGACGATCCCGTCAGCGCGAAGCGCTTGTAGCCCTTCTCCTCCATCAGGAAATGGACTTCGTCGAGGAGCCGCGGGACACGCTGCACCTCGTCGACGACGATCCACTGGCGGGCAGGTCGCGCCAGCACTTCCGCGCGGAACAGCGCAGGGGAGCGTTCGTATCGCAACATCGCGTCCGCCGGCAGCAAGTTCACGACGTAGGCATCGTCGAACACCTCGCGGATCCAGGTGCTCTTGCCCGTGCCTCTCGGACCGAACAGGAAGAAGGGCGATGCCGGCCGCGCGAGTGAGCGTGTAAACATCACAACCAAATTTACCGTAAAATTGGTTGTGTATCCAGCAGCATGCTGACGCTCTTCGCGGTGTTCGTGCTCGTCCTGCTCGTGGTGGGACTGGCGTCGTACGTACCCGCACGCCGCGCGGCCGGTGTCGACCCGGCGCTTCTGCTGCGCCGCGACGCGCACCCGACCTCTACCACATCAGTAGTCACGCGCAGCGCGCAGGGCCGGCGGGGACAACGCAACAGCGTTTGCAGTTCATCCATAGAAACGCGCCGTTCGCCGGCGTTGGTCGGTGCGTTTGGTGATCAAGAGCAGCACGAACGATCACGTGTTCCCGTACCGGCGATCTCATCCATGAGCGCGCCGGTGTGCGGGTGCGGACGTGAGTCATGCCGCAGGGGAGGCAGGCATGAGCGAGGTCTTCGACGGAACGGTAGAAGTTCAGGATGGCGCCGGCACGACGACTGTCGTGCTCGATGGCGGACAAGGCGATGCCGTTGTCGGCGGTGGCGGTCAGGATGGCACGCTGCGCCTGCTCGATGCCGCCGGCAATCTGCGCGTGGACGTCGACGCCGCGACCGGAGCCGTCACGATCACCCGCGCGTCTGGCGAGCCAGCTGTCGAGATACGTCAGGACGGCAGTATCGGCATCTTCACGACGCTCGGCGGTGACGCCCGCGAGGTCATCCGCCTTGCCGCGGGTCCGGCGGATCTGCGTCTCGGCGCGGCGGGGAGTGCCGGCGACGTCCGTCTGCACGATCAGGACGATCGCGAAGTGGTGCGTCTCGCGGGCTTGTCGGCGGCGCTCTTCCTTGGAGCCGAGGGGAACGGCGGCGACATCGTCGTGCGCGACGGGACCGGTACGGAGGTCTTCCGCGTGGCGAGCGCGAATGCCGCCGTGCACGTGGGTGGCGCGGGCAATGAGGGCGACGTGATCGTGCGCGACGCGCAGGCGCGCGACGTGATTCACGCCAACGGGTCGAACGCCGCACTCTACGTCGGTGCGGCGGGCAACGAAGGCGACATCATCGTGCGTGACGGCACCGGCACGGACGTCTATCACGTGGATGGCCATCGCGCGGCCGTGTACGTCGGCGGAACTGGCAACGAGGGCGACGTGATCGTGCGTGACGCGCAGGCGCGCGAAGTGATTCACGCCAACGCGGCCAACGCCGCGCTCTATGTCGGTGCAGCGGGTAACGAAGGCGACATCATTGTGCGTGATGGCGCCGGCACGGACATCTTTCACGTGGATGGTCATCGCGCGGCCGTGTACGTCGGCGGGACCGGCAACGAGGGCGACGTGATCGTGCGTGACGCGCAGGCGCGAGAGGTGATTCACGCCAACGCGTCGAACGCCGCGCTGTACGTCGGCGCGAACGGCAACGAAGGTGATGTGGTGGTACGCGATGGGGCCGGCCGCGAGGTGATTCATCTCGACGGCGGCGGTTCCAATCTCACCGTGCGCCGTCAGATCGGCAACACGCTGCGGGACGTGCTCCGCTTCAACGGGAGCAATGCGGCGTTGTACGTCGGCGCCAACGGCAACGAAGGCGATGTGGTGGTGCGCGATGGGGCCGGCCGCGAGGTGATTCATCTCGACGGAGGCAATTCCAACCTCACCGTCCGTCGTCAGGTCGGCAGGACGCTGCGCGATGTGCTGCACTTCGCCGGCGCCAACGCCGCGCTGTATGTCGGCAGCACCGGCAACGAAGGCGACGTGATCGTGCGCGACAGCAGCGGGCGCGACGTTTTCCACATGGATGGCCAGAACGCCGCACTCTACGTCGGTGCGACTGGCAACGAGGGCGACATCATCGTGCGCGACAGCGCTGGCCGGGATGTCTTCCACATGGACGGCCAGAACGCCGCGCTCTACGTCGGCGCGAACGGCAACGAAGGCGACCTCTTCATCCGCGATGGTGCCGGCCGCGACGTGTTCCACTTCAGCGCCGACTTCGCCGTGCTCGACGTGGGTGCCGCCGGTAATGAAGGCGATATCCGTGTTCGAGACGATGCGGGGAACGTCCGGATCCATCTCGACGGCGGCGCGGGCGACATCAGACTGCACGGTGCCGACTGCGCGGAGCACTTCGACGTCCGCGACGCGGAGTCCATCGACGCGGGTACCGTGCTCGTCATCGACACCGACGGTGGCCTGCGCGAGAGTTCGGCGGCCTACGACGCGCGCGTCGCCGGTGTCGTGTCCGGCGCCGGCGGGTATCGGCCTGGCATCCTGCTCGACAGCGTAGAGACGGGGGAAGGACGGCAACCCATCGCGCTGGCGGGCAAGGTGTTCTGCAAGGTCGACGCGGAGTACGGCGCGGTGCAGGTGGGCGATCTGCTGACGACGTCCGCCACGCCAGGCCACGCGATGCGTGTGGCAGACCCGGCACGCGCGTTCGGCGCGGTACTCGGCAAGGCGCTCGCGCCGCTGCCTGACGGCCGTGGGCTCGTGCCCATCCTCGTGGCGTTGCAGTAGGAGAGAGGGCAGATGGCGTCACTTCGCAGCCTGGCCTCGTGCATCGGCATCGGCGGCTCGTTCTCGGTGCTGCGCGACTACTTCGGGTTCGCCCGCGGCGTGCTGCCGCCCGATCCGACGGGCGCCGACGTCACCGTGTCGCTGCTGCGCCAGGAGCGTCGACTGCAGGGCGACTTCCTGCACATCAACGTCATCGCCGTCGGCAGCGATCAGTTCACCGACGGCGACTACATCGAGATCGACTACAGCATCTTCAAGATCCGGGACATCTATCACACCGTTGGTCTTGGCGTCGGGCGTGTGCGGCACTATGTCATCCCGACGGCGGATGCCGATGGGCTCGACTCGCCGACGAGCCGCGACGATCTCGAGGAACTGACAGCGAACTGGACCGTCAACAACAGCGGCATCGATCTCTTCGTGCCGCACAACATGAACATACCGTCCGGCAACGGCATCCTGCTCGGCAGGTCTGCCGTGGACGGTCCGTGCAACAAGGACGCAAAGGGCATGACGGGCGCCGTCACCGGGTTGTGGGGATCCGAGCAGACGGCCCGCACCTTCGCGCACGAGATCGGCCACTATCTGAGCCTTGAGCACCGCAACAACCAGCCGGACAACCTCATGTGCCAGAGCGGCAGCGCCAACAGCACCCGCGACTCGGTGCTGCTGACGAGCGGTCAGGGCAACGACATGGACGATCACTGCTCGGTCCGTGGACCCTGTTGAGGAGACGATGATGATCCGGCACCACGTCACGGGTGATGACGCCACATGGCCCGAGCGCTACTCGCTCGAACAACTGCGCGCCGCCGCACTGCGCGGTGACGGCGAACCGGCGCGCCCGTTGGCGCTGGCACTCCTCTCGCGGGTCGACTATCCACAGAAGGTGCGCGACATGACTCGCGTGCTCATGAACGACGGCGAGAGTCCACGCCTTCGCGGCATGGCGGCCACGACGCTGAGCCGGATTGGCACGCGCGCCGCAGTCAACGCGCTCGAACGCGCGCTGACGATAGACGAGGACGTGGCGCTGCGGAGCGTGCTGCAGGGCCTGTCGCTGGCGGGGACCGAGGCGTCGCGCCAGGCAGTCCAGCAGCTGTCGCGACGGCGCGGTGTGGTGGGTGCCGCCGTGCGGAACACGGGTGTGCTGCTGCGGCATCGATTGGGCGCATCCGGCGCGGCTGTCGTACGGGCGGACAGCACGTTGCGCATCAACCCGACAACGGCCGTGCCGATCACGGTGCGCGCGGCGACGCGCACGCGGGCGATGCAGGCCGTCGAGCAGGTGACGAGCGACGTGCCGTCGCTGCGCCTGTCGGCCGCCAATGCCGTCGCCGTGAGGTGCCTCGATCGCGATCTGCTGTTCGTGTTCACGACAGACGTCGCGGAGCGCGGCATGGCGCGACTCGTCGCCGCGAAGGCAGAGGCTGGCGTCGTGCTGTTGCGGCGGGTGCTCGAGGGGAGCGGGTGGGAGGTCAAGCACCACGTGCTCACGTCGCCCGAGCGCGACGGCACCATTCGCATCACCATCACGTCTGCGCGCGGACGTCCTCTCTACGCGGGCACGGCCACCATCACCGGCGAGCGCGCGACGTTCGTCCTGCGGACCGTCGCCACGCGCGGCGTCGCGGCCATCGACCTGCGCGGCACGTTCGAGCGCGGGCGCCTGTCGTTCACCGAAGCGCGAACGGATCCGCGAATCAGACAACGCGCGCTCACGCCATCGCTGCTGGGCAGCAGGAAGTAGCGCCTGAGCCCGCCGAAGGACGGAGAGCCGCGCCATGGGTTGAAACCCCTGGCCTCCATAATCCTGTTGCCTGTTGCCGGTTGCCGGTTGCCGGTTGCCGGTTGCCGGTTGCCGGTGCCCGGTGCCCGGTGCCCGGTGCCCGGTGTATCAATACGTCGACCGTCCGCCCGAGATGTCGAACACGGCGCCCGTCGAGAAGGAGTTCTCGGCGGAGACCAGCCACGTGGCCAGCGACGCGATCTCTTCGACGTGGACGAACCTGCCGCGCGGGATGCGGCTGCGCATGTACGCCACGTGTTCCGGCGTCATCTGTTCGAGGATGCGTGTCTCGGCCGCGGCAGGCGTGATGCAGTTGACGGCGATGTCGTGCGCCGCCAGTTCCTTTCCGAGCGACTTGGTCAGCGCCATCACGCCCGCCTTCGACGCGCTGTACGCCGACGCGTTCGGGTTGCCCTCCTTGCCCGCCACCGACGCGATCGCCACGATGCGGCCGTAACCGCGGGCGATCATCCCGGGCACGAGCGCGCGACAGCAGAGGAACGTGCCCGTCAGGTTGATGGCGAGGATCCGGTCCCAGTCAGGCAGCGGATACTCCCACGTGACGTGGTTCGGCCCGGCAATTCCCGCGTTGGCCACGAGGATGTCGACGTGGCCGGCGGTCGCCAGCGTCTCGCGTGTCGCGCCGTCGACGCGTGCGGCATCGGCGATGTCGACGATGACGGGCGTCACGCGTCCGAACGCGCCGAGCGCCGCGCAGGCCTCGGCCGCGGCGGCCGGATCGTGATCCCAGAGCCAGACGGCGGCCCCGGACCGCAGCAGGCGCTCCGCGATCGCGCGTCCGATGCCCTGAGCGCCGCCCGTGACCACGGCATGACGGGACGTGAGGTCGTACTGGTGCATGTGGGGATTATCTGTCGCACCGGTGGCCTGCCGCGCCGAAGCGCCGCAGGCGCGAAGGCGTGCCCGGTGCCCGGTGCCCGGCCGGAGTTAGAATGTCCCCCGGCCCATGGCGCTCGACCAACTGCTGAGCTGGCTGCCTCCAGACTCTCCGGATGCCGAACTGGCGCGGAGACTGGATGCCGACCGCCTGCCGAGGCACGTGGCCGTCATCATGGACGGCAACGGTCGCTGGGCCGGACAACGCCATCTCCCTCGCGTGGAAGGACACCGGGCCGGCACACGTGCCGTCAGGGAAGTGGTCGAGACATCGGCGCGCCTCGGCATCGGGTATGTCACGCTGTACGCGTTCTCCGTCGAGAACTGGAAGCGGCCCGCCTCCGAGGTCGCCACGCTGATGGCCCTGCTGAAGCGCTACCTCAGGGCCGAACTCGAGACGCTGCTTGCCAACAACATCCGCCTCAACATCATCGGCCGCACGCAGGAGCTCGCGCCCGACGTCCAGCACGAGCTGCACGTGGCGATGGAGCGCACCAGCCGTAACACGGGGACGGTGCTGACCATCGCCCTGAACTACGGCGGGCGCGCCGAGATCGTCGATGCCGTGCGCCGGGCGATCGCGGATGGCCTCGCGCCCGACGACATCGACGAGGCCCGCTTCGGCCGCCTGCTGTCCACGCACGACATCCCGGATCCCGACCTGCTGATCCGGACCTCCGGCGAGATGCGCGTGAGCAACTTCCTCCTCTGGCAGATCGCCTACAGCGAGATCTACGTCACCGAGACCTTCTGGCCCGACTTCCGGCGGACGCACCTGTTCGAAGCTCTGCTCGACTATCAGCGTCGCGAGCGACGCTACGGGGGGATCGCCGCCGCGCCGGTGGATCCCGTGGCTGCAGGCCGGTGACGCGCATCATCAGCGGGCTCGTCCTGCTGTCCCTCGTGGTCGGCGTGTTCTGGTTCCTCCCACCGTGGGGGACTGCCGCATTCGCCTTCGTCGCGCTCCTGCTGAGCCTGCGTGAGTACGCGACGCTCGTCGAACGCACTGGCCTCGACGTTGTCCCCGGCGTGTCGGCGGTCCTCAGCGTCGGCATGTTCCTGGTCCTCGTCTGTCACCTGCCGGCGTCCCACTGGATGCTCGGGAGTGCCGTCGCGACGGGTGGCGCGCTCGTGGCACGCGGCCGGGTCCCCGCGCAGGCGACGGCCGTTGCGGCGGCCATGCTGTTCCCCGTGGCCTATCTCGGGATGGGCATCGCCACGGTGCCGCTCGTGAGGGAGGCCTACGGCGCTCCGGCCCTGATGACGCTGTTCCTGACGCAGATCGGCAGCGATACGGCGCAGTACTACACCGGTCGCGCGTTCGGTCGCGTGCCCCTCGCTGCCGCGCTCAGTCCGAAGAAGACGCGCGAGGGCGCGCTCGGGGGACTCGTGGCCGGCGCTGTGGTCATGTTGGCGTTCGGGCGACTGTGGCTGCCGGGCATCGCGCCGTGGCACCTCGCGATCCTCGGCGTTGCCGTGGCGATCGTGGGCATTGCGGGCGATCTCTTCGAATCCATGCTCAAGCGCAGCGCCGACGTGAAAGACGCGTCGGACCTGATTCCGGGCCATGGCGGCATGCTGGATCGCATCGACTCGCTGCTGTTCACGATGCCGCTCTACTACATCGCCCTCCAGTGGCTCTGGCCCGCCGGGCCGGGCGCATGATCCGGCTCGCCATTCTCGGCAGCACGGGGTCCATCGGCGTCAGCGCCCTTGACGTGGTGGCCGCGCATCCCGGCCGGTTCGACGTTGTGGGTCTTGCCGCCGGCGGCAACATCGGCGCCATGCAGGCGCAGGTGGCCGCCGTTCGCCCGCGCGCCGTGGCGATGGCCACCGACCAGGCGCTCCGCGCCGTTGAGGACGCGCTGCCGGCAGACGTGCGGCAGGGCGTGGCGACGTGGGCGTCCGGCCGCGAAAGCCTGTCGGCGGTGGCCACGCACCCGGACGTCGACGTGGTGCTCTGCGCCTGTTCCGGCACCGAAGCGCTCGAAGCCGTGCTCGCCGCGATCGACGCGGGCAAGCGCATCGCGCTCGCCAACAAGGAAGTGCTCGTGATGGCGGGTGCCCTGGTGATGGCCCGGGCGCGGGCGCGCGGCGTGGACATCCTTCCGGTGGACAGCGAGCACAACGCCATCCACCAGTGCCTGGCCGGGCACTCGCAGTCGCACGTGCGCCGCCTGGTCCTGACGGCCTCCGGTGGCCCCTTCCGCACGCTGCCCGTCGAAGCGCTGTCGACCGTCACCGCCGCCGACGCGCTCAGCCACCCCACGTGGAAGATGGGCCGGAAGATCACCGTGGATTCGGCGACGATGATGAACAAGGGGTTGGAGGTGATCGAGGCGCGCTGGCTCTTCGACGTCCCGCCTGACCGCATCGACGTCGTGATCCACCCGCAGTCGGTGGTGCACTCGATGGTGGAGTTCGAGGACGGCTCGCTGCTCGCGCAGCTAGGCGTCACCGACATGAAGCTGCCGATCCAGTACGCCTTCACGTGGCCCGACAGGTGGGAGAGCCCCGTTCCGCGTCTCGACTGGCGGCAAGGGCTCGACCTGCGGTTCGAGGCACCAGATGCGGGCCGATTCCCGTGTCTGGACCTGGCTTACGCGGCCCTGCGTGCCGGCGGCGCCGCCCCCGTGGTATTGAACGCGGCCAACGAAATCGCCGTAGCGTCTTTTCTGGAGGGCTTCACACCCTTCACGGGCATCGCGTCGACGGTTGCCGAGGTGCTGGAGGAGGCGGCCGGTCGGGTGCTCGACAGTACGTCGCTCCCGGCCATCCGCGACGTGGACACATGGGCCCGGCGCGCGGCGGCGGCCAGGCTGGGCACTGTAGAATCGACAGGACGAGGCAAGACGGCGTGACAAATCTGTGGGCCTTTCTCTTCGTGCTCGGCGTGCTCGTGTTCGTGCACGAACTGGGACATTTCCTGCTCGCGCGCTGGAACGGCGTGCGCGTGCTCACGTTCTCGCTCGGGTTCGGCCCGAAGCTGCTGAAGTTCACCCGCGGCGGCACGGAGTACTGCATCAGCGCGATTCCGCTCGGCGGCTACGTGAAGATGGCCGGCGAGACGGTGGAGGACGAGCGCTCCGGCGCTTCCGACGAGTTCCTCTCGAAGACCAAGTGGCAGCGCTTCCAGGTCCTCATCGCCGGTCCGGCGATGAACCTGCTCCTGGCCGTGGGCCTGATGACGTTCGTCAACTGGAGCGGTGCCACCGAACCGGCGTTCGAGCAGCGCACGCCCGTTGTCGGTCGCGTGCTCCCCGGATCGGCCGCCGAGAAGGCCGGCATCCAGTCGGGCGACGTCATCGTGTCGTTTGCCGACAAGGCGGTGGAGACGTGGCAGGGCCTGCAGATGCGTGTGGTGCCGCGCGCCAACCGCGAGGTGCCCATTGTCGTGCGCCGCGGTGGGGAGTCGCACCAGTTCACCATCGTCCCAGAGGCGCAGACCAAGTACGAGATCGGGGATCTGGGGATCGGACCGGTCCTTCACCCGGAAGTCGCAGACGTCATCAAGGGCAGCGCTGCCGAGGCCGCCGGGTTGCTCGCCGGGGACGTGATCGTGTCGTTCAACGGCACCGACACGCAGGGGTACACGCTCGACCAGATGATCGGCGAGATCGGCAAGCTCGCCGGGCAGCAGGTACCGGTCCGGATTCTGCGCGGCGGATCCGCCCAGGAGTTGCTGGTGACTCCACGGGAGACGGACGGCGTCGGGCGCATCGGTGCGCATCTCCGTGCGTTCGAGACCGTGAGTATCCAGCCGGGGTTCGTGCAGGCCTTCGGCATGAGCCTGAAGCAGAACTGGGAGTGGACGGCGATGATCGGCGAGACGCTGGTCGGCCTGTTCACTGCCGAGACGTCGCCGCGCCAGCTGGTGGGGCCGCTCGGGATCGCCGAGGTCGCGGGCGGTGCCGCCTCCGTGGGCTGGGCCGCGTTGTTCGGTACGATGGCGATGATCAGTCTGAACCTCGGGCTGCTCAACCTGATGCCGATCCCGATCCTCGACGGCGGGCACATCACCATCCTGGCCATCGAGGGCCTCGCACGCCGTGACTTCAGCGTGCGCGTGAAGGAACGCATGCTGATGGCCGGCTTTGCCGCCCTCATGCTGCTGATGGTCACTGTCCTCTACAACGACCTGCGCCGCGTGGAGTGGCTCAGCCGTCTGTTGAGCGGCAGCTGATGGCCACGAAGGGAGACACCATGACGAAGATCGGACGCGCCGCGCGAGCGGCGATGCTGGGAGTGCTGTTGCCCGTGACCGCCTGGGCGCAGGCGACGCAAGCGGACATCGACGCCCTGCAGACGCAGGTTGGTACGGTTGCGCAGCGGATCGAGCAACTGCAGCAAACGGATCCCGCGAAGGCCGCCACGCTGGCGCGTGACCTCGACCTCGTGAAGGACGATGTGGCGTACCTGCGGGTGCGGCTGCGCCGCGAGAACAGCGTGCCGGGCGCCGAAGTGAGCGCCGTGCGCCAGCGCCTGGCGTCGCTCGAGCAGGAAGCGTCCGGGACGGCGCTGCGCGAAGCGGCTCCAGCGACGCGGTCGGGCGAGATCGCCGTCGGTCAGGAACTCGATGCACGACTGCAGATGCCGCTCAGCTCGCAGACGGCGGAAGTCGAGGACCGCTTCGAGGCCACCACGATGGTGGACCTGTATCAGGGCGACGCGCTGCTCGTGCCTGCCGGGTCGGTGCTGCGTGGCGTGGTGAGCGCGGTGGAGCGCGCCTCGCGCGTGGATCGCCGCGGCAGCCTGACCCTCACCTTCGATCAGATGACGGTCGGCGGACAGACCTACAGGATCCGCGCGTCGGTGACGCAGGCGATCGAGGGCAAGGGCATCAAGGGCGAGGTGGGCAAGATGACCGCCGGTGCGGCGGCCGGTGCGATCATCGGCGGCATCCTGGGTGGATTCCAGGGGGCCGCGCTCGGCATCGCGATTGGCGGTGGCGGCTCGCTCATCGCCCTTCCCGGCACGAACGTGAAGGTCGAGGCCGGCACGGTGCTGCGCGTCAGGTTCGACGCGCCCGTCGTGCTCGCCGGTTCGCCCGCGGTCCAGTAAGCCGGGCCCGACCCCTCACGCTCAGCTGCGCGGGGCCTGATAGGAGCGCCTGCCCCGGGCCGTCAGGCCCGGGCGGGTGAGCCGCACCTCTATCTTGTGGACCTTCCCGTCGGTCCGCGGCTCGAACCCGAGCAGGTACTGGCTGTGGAGTTCCTGCGCCACGCGCGTGAACGTGGGACCGAGGTCGTCGGTGTCGCGCAGTTCGAAGTAGCCCCCGCCCGTCTCGTCGGCCATCTTGCGCAGCGCACCGTCGGGCCGCGTCCTGATGCCCTGCATCATCGACTGCAGCCCGATTCCGTAAATCATCACTTCCTCGTCGCGCGCGCGGCGCAGCACCTCGCCCTGGCCGCCGCGGCTCGCCGTGTCGGCGCCGTCGGTGAACGCGAGGATCACCTTGCGTCCTTCGATGTCCTTCAGTTCGTCGAGGCTGAAGAGAATCGCGTCGAACAGGCGCGTCGGGTTGCCGAACTGCATGTCGCGGATCGACGCGATCAGCATGTCGCGGTCGTTGCTGAAGTCGCTGAGGAAGGCGATCTTGTCGTTGAAATAGCCGATGCGGGCCTTGTCTTCGGGCAGCAGCCGGATCACGAACTGTTCGGCCGCCTGCTTCAGCAACTCCAGCGTCATCGTCATGCTGCCGCTGGAGTCGAGCATGACGGCGACGGTCACCGGCTGGATCTGGTTGTCGAAGATGCCGATCGGCACCTTGACCTTCTCGTCGTAGATTTCGAAGTCCGACTGCTCGAGGCCCGGCACGAGGCGCTTGTTCGCGTCGGTGACGGTGACGTACACAGGCACGTTCTGCGCACCGATGCGGAACGTCGGCTGCTGCGCACCGAGCCGGCTGGCGACGCCGAGAGACAATGGGACCGAGAACAGCACATCGCGCCGGGTGAGCATGCGTACAAGCGTAGCAAAAGGATGCATGGCCGTTGTCACGGGAGTGTGGTTCGCGCTGGCCGCTCCGGCGGCAGGCCAGAGCGGTGGCGGCCCGTCGCCGCGCGCGTCCCTCCGGGTCGAACCGTTGCTGGGTCAGGCAGACCTCGCGCTCTGGCGTGTGCAGCCGGCGCAGGCTGAGGGGCTCGTGGACAGCCGCCTGCGCGTCGAGCAGGCTGGCCGTACGACCGAGATCCCGCTCGATGGGTCGATCACCGCGCGGAGAGCACGCGCGATCGGTGCGGTCCGTCTCCTGCCCTCGACAGGCCGGGTGCTCCTGCACCTCGATCCCCATCACGATGCGTCGGGGCTCCTCGTCGTGGACCTCGTCGCTGGCGCGGTGGTGGATGCCGTCACGGCGCGCGACCTGGTGCCGTCGCCGGACGGACGGTACTGGGCGTTCGAGGAGCACGCCGTGCGCAGCCAGGAGCAGTGGCCGCACACGGAAACGGTCTACGCCGTGTACGATGCCGCTGCGTCACCCGAAGCCAACGCCAGGCCCTGTCCGACAGCCGACGACAGGTGTCGTGGCGAAGTGCTCTTCCTGCCGGACAGGCTCGCATTGTGTCGGCAGGTGGCGGTGGCGCGAGGCGGATCGTGCCTCACGGCGGATCGGCCGCCGCGACACGCGCGCCGTTCGCCGTTCGTCTGGCTGTCGAGCAGGGAACTGGCGTGGGTGGACGTGGATCTGGTGGCGCAGGAGGCAACGCTCGTCCTCGCCACGATGCACCCGGGCGCGCCGGCCACGATACGCGCGGTGAGGCTGGAGCGCTCGCGCGTGATCGAGGACGTGGATGTGCCACCCGTACGTGAGGCGTGGACGATCGAAACCATCACGCGCGACGACGATGCGTCGCGCGTGTGGCTGCAGTTCAGGAATCCCCTGCCGCAGGCGCCAGGACGGCGTCTCGGCGTTCGCATCTTCTGAGAGGTTCGTCGCGATGGTTCGAGGATGGCTCACCCGGCACGCGTGGCTGCTCGTGGCAGTCACGGTGGTGTTCGGTTCGTCGGTGCTGGCGTTGTCGGCGCAGGTCAGGTCGGGCGGCAAGGATACGGCGGTTCACGCGCGCAAGCCGTCGCGGCTGCTGATTCGGAAGGCGATGGTGATCTACGGCAACGGCAAGCCGCCGTATGGGCCGATGGACATCCTCGTGCAGGACGGCGTGATCGCGCGCGTCGCGCCGAACCTCCCCGTGGAGGCCGACGCCGTGATCGATGCGACGGGCAAGTACGTGATGCCCGGTCTCGTCGACACGCACATGCACTGGCACGACGAGCGCGCCGGCATCCCGATGTCGATCCAGTACGAGCGCAACCTGTATCTCGCCAATGGCGTGACGCTCACGCGCGAGAACGGCGGCAACTTCGCCAAGAGCAAGCAGTGGCAGGCCGAGTCGGCCGCCGATCGGATCATCGCGCCGCGCATGCAGGTGTACTGGGTGGTGGCGCGTGGCGACGGCACGACCGAGTCCATCCGCGCCAACGTGCGCGAGGCGAAGGCGCGCGGCGCCGATGGTCTGAAGATCTTCGGCATGGATCGCGATCAGGTCGAAGCGACCATGTCGGAGGCCAAGGCGCAGGGACTCAAGACGACCACGCACATCGCCGTCGAAGAAGTCACGGCCGTCGATTTCGCGGAACTCGGCGTCGATTCGATCGAGCACTTCTACGGCGTCGCCGACGCCGCGATCGACGGCGTGCAGCACTTCCCGCCGGAGATGAACTACAGCGACGAGCTGTTGCGGTTCTCGAAGGCCGGCGAACTGTACGCGCAGGCCGACCCGAAGAAGCTCGAACAGGTGATCGACCTGATGGTGGCCAGGAAGGTGGCGTGGAGTCCGACGCTCTCGATCTACGAAGCGAGCCGCGACGTCATCAAGGCGCAGAACCTGCCCTGGTACAAGGAGTATCTCCACCCGGCGCTGCACGCGTTCTTCGAGCCGAATCTTGCCAACCACGGGTCGTACTTCACCGGCTGGACCAACACCATGGAGGTCCGCTGGAAGCAGCAGTACCGCATCTGGATGGACGCACTGCGCTCGTTCGGCACCAAGGGCGGCGTCATCACGACCGGAGACGATGCGGGGTTCATTCATTCGCTGTATGGCTTCGGTCTGGTGCGCGAGCTGGAACTGCACGAGGAGGCCGGCTTCCATCCGCTCGACGTCATCAAGCACGGCACCGTCAACGGCGCGACGCTGCTCGGCATGGGCGACAAGGTGGGACGGATTCGTCAGGGATTCCTTGCCGATCTCCTCGTCGTGAACGGCAATCCGCTCGAGAACCTGCGCGTGCTGAACCCTTACGGGATCGACGTGATGAAGGACGGACGCATGACGCGCGGCGGCGGGATCGAGTGGACGATCAAGAACGGCATCCCGTATCACGTCCCCACCCTCATGCAGGAAGTGAAGACCATCGTCGAGACTGACAAGAAGAAGCTGGGGAAGTGAACCGGCTGAACTCGGTCAGTCGAGGTGCCACTGGCGGGCGATGTCGCGTCTGACCCACAGCTCGTACGGCTGGCCGTATCGTCGTCCGAGGCTCTCGCGTCGCCACAGGAAGCGCCAGAGCGCGCCGGGATCGGGGCGCGACAGCCACGGCAGCCATGTGCCCCACGTGGTGAAGCGCACTTCGGTGGGCAGGTGCGTATCGGCGAGTGACGCATGCGTCCCCGCGGGCGACGTTCGCCGCGCCGGCACGAACACGAATGGCAATGTCTTGCGATCGCCGGCATCGACTGCCTGCACCGCCCCGTCGAGCGCCCGCAGGTACCACCGCGCGGGCCATGCTGCCGATTTCATCACGCCGATGCACGGCTGCCCCCGCGAGACCAGCGTCGGACAGTCGCGCGCGAGGCGCGCCATCAGCGCATGTGTCTCCGCGGCGTACTCCATCTGCACGAGTGGTTCGGCGGGATCGCTGCGCGTCCAGGTCGTTGCGCACACGGCACCCCAGACGGTGACGCTGCCAAGGGCCACGAGGCAGAGACGCCATCCGATGCGCAGACGTGGCCATGCCCCGGCAAGCGCCGGTGCGGCCAGCATCATCCACGGCAGTGCGACGTGGACCGACAGCCACGGGACCTTCTCACCGGCATAGGCATAGAGCAGCGTCTGGGTGAGAGCCAGCCATGTCCACCACGCCCCGGCCTCGTCATCGACGCGCACGCGTGCCCGCGCGGCCCACCAGAGCAGGACGACCAACAGCGGCAGCAGCGCGAGGTGCGCAGGATGTGCGTGGGTGATGCGGTACACGGTGTCGCGGACGGGCCATGCCGCGATGCCGATCGCCACGCCGGCGATCGAGGCGAGCGTCGCGTCACGCGCCACCGTCCGAGGTGCGGTCCACACCGATCGGCCGACGGCCAGCGCCGCGCCGGCCACGAGCAGTGGTTCGTAGAGCAGGAGCAGGGCGGCGTAGTAGTGGAAGGGACCACGCAGTCTCGGCTGCCTGTCGATCCCGATCCAGTGCGTCAGTCCGTCCACCGTCGCGGCGCGGATGGTCAGCCACGTGGCGTCCCAGCCCGACGCCGACGTCCTGTGTGCCCACCACGTCGTCACGAAGAGCGCCACGACGATCGCCACCATCGCTGCCGCGACCGTGACAATCGTGGCCCGGGCGGGTGTGGAGAGGGTAGGGCCGGCTCTCCGAGCCAGGCCGAGGTCAGGGGCCGATCGACCTTCCGTGCGATACACCGCTGCACGAACGACCGGCCATGCGGCAAGTGCGCCCACCAGGAACAGCGCGTTCAGCTTGGTGCACCAGGCTGCGGCCAACGCGATGCCGATGATCCACAGCGCGCGATCGACCTTCGCCGTCGACCAGTACCACCGGCCCCACGCCATGCTGGCCGTGGCCAGGAGGATGAGCGTGTCGTGTCCGTCGAAGCGCGAGTAGTACAGCCACGACGGCGATGCCACGACGAGGCCGCCGAGGACCATTGCCGAAGCGCGCCCGTGTTCGCGAGCGGTCAGTGCCACCAGGGCCAGTGCCGCGCCGATACCCGCCATCGCGGGAACGAGTCGCGCCACCCACAGGTCGCTCCCGAGCAGGCGCATGACACCCGCCTGGAGATGGTAGAGCAGCGGGCCGTGATAGACCGGCGAGGCGCGATACCAGCCTTCGAACGCCAGCATCTCGGAGAGCCACTGGTGGGTCATCTCGTCCTGATGCGGCAGGCGGACGCCGAGACCGGCGAGTCGCGTCACGGCGAGCGCGGCCAGCACCGCGAGCAGCAGGGGCCACGTGCGCGTCGCCGTCGCGCGTGTCGACTCAACGCACACGCCAGACCTCGGTGCCGTGACTGTCCACCACGCGATCGGCGACAGGCGCGAAGCGCGACGAATCGAGCCCGGGATGGTGCCGTCGCTCCGGGGCGCCGACGATGACGAGGGTGACGCCGGCCTCTCGCACCAGACGACCCACGTCTGCCGGATCGCCTGCGTAGAGACCCGCCAGCACACGACGTCGATGCTCGAGGACCGCCCTCCAGGCCGGTCCTCGGCGCCACAAGGCCTCGTGGCCGCCCCACCCGAGCAGCGACTGACGGCCCGTCAGCGACGCGATGCGCCCGGCGTAGCTGTATGCGTCAGCAGATGCTTCCGCAATGACGGCGTCGGCCGGTTCGGTCATCCAGACATGGCGGATGGCATCGGCGTCGCCGGGATGGTGCAGCGCGATGCCGGCAAGGCCGTCGAACGTGCGCACCGGCTCTCGCCGGCTCCAGAGGATCCCGATGGTCGACAGCGCTGACAGTACGGCCACGCACGCCAGTCCACCGAGGACACACCGTGTCACCAGCCGCGTCCGGTGCGCACCTGCCGTCCAGAGTGCCGCGACGACGGCCGGCAACGCGAGGGCCGCCAGCACCATGGCGTGCAGGTGCCATTTGAAGACCGTGTTGACGCGACGCAACTGCCAGCCGTACACGTCGTCCACCCAGACACACTCGGCGATGAGCACGAGCGACAGTGCCGACAGCGCGAACGCCGTCGGCACGCGCCCGACATGGTCGCGCGCCAGGTACACCTGTCCCATGACCAGCACGATGATCCCCCGCACGCCCCACGGTGGCCAGCACAGCGCGCAGACGATGGCGGCGACCCACGCAAGCGCGAGGACGCGGCGCCAGTCGCCGGTCAGCAGCAGGAGCATCACCAGTGGCGCGCACCACGTGGCGAGCACCAGCGCGAGCGCGCCGGGCGGACTGCCGTCCGGTTCGACGCCCCATCGCATCGCCGGCGGATCGACCGTCATCATCACCGGCCACGCCAGCATCGTCACGACTGCCGCCGCGCACACCGTGGCTGCCACGACGTCGGCCATGGGCCAGCGCCGCATCAGCAGGGCGGTCCAGAGCACGGCAACCAGCATCGGCAGGACGTCCCACGTCGACGTGAGCGCTGACGCCGTGGCGAGCATCGCAAGCGTCACCACGACCGGTACGCGGACCATTCGATCGCGCCTGTCGTGACCGATCTCGTAGAGCCGGATCAGCAATCCGGCGATGGTCACCAGCAGCGGCAGGGCGAGGACGTGGCCGTGCAGGTCACCCCACGTCAGGCTGAACAGCGGAAACTCGTTGATGGTGCCGGGGATGACTCGTGTGGCCTCCGCCACCGACGGTGGCCGCCCCGTGGTCACCAGGGACGCCACCGGTGCCCATGAACCGGCGGCGACGATGGCCGTGACGGCAATCCATGCGTACCTGGGGCGTACACGCGACCCGACGGACCAGGCCGCACACGCGACCTGGGCTGGCAGCGAGACCACGATCAGGTTGTAGGCGATCCATGGTGGATGGCCGGCGAGCGCAGCGACCGCGGCCCACCAGGCGTGACCGGCATGGTGGTAGTTGACGAAGTATCCCGCGAGCCATGGATCGCCGGGGGGAATGCGTGCCTGACCGAGCACGGCCGCCAGCAGCGCGTGATCCATCGGGCGTTCGGCCCCGATGATGGTGGGCGACCACGCGCGGACGCACGCGGCGATCCCGAGTGTGAGGAGAAACAGCGCGTCGACGCGCAGACATGTCCGCATCGACGGCCACGCGGCGTCACGTGTCTGCCATGTCGTCAGCGTGGCCGCGAGTGCC
This sequence comes from Acidobacteriota bacterium, assembly GCA_020845575.1. NCBI lineage: Bacteria > Pseudomonadati > Acidobacteriota > Acidobacteriota bacterium. The sequence goes on from JADLFL010000040.1 coordinate 68,806, forward strand.
AGCAGGCCCGACACGATGACCGCGGTGCGGCCATCGACTCGCGCACCCATGCCGGCGGCGACCCAGATCCCGGCACCGAGCAGGAACGGACCGAGGACTTTGGCGAGGCCATAGCCCTGGTCGACCCACGCGCGTAGCAATGGGCGAACCAGCAGGAACCCGGCGAGGCCGAGCAGCCACAGGATGACCGCCCATGACGCGAGTGCCACCAGGGTCGCGTCGTGCGCCGGGAGAACGTTGACGGCCGCCATGGCGGCCATCACGCTAGAACTCGTCGAACTCGGTGAGTTGCGACCCGGGCACTGTCGTCGGGCCCTGACGTGTCATGGGCGCGACTTTGCCCTGCTCGACGAGACGGGGTGCGACATAGGGCTTACGGACGGTGGCAGTCTGATTCGACATCACGAATGTCCTTCTGCGGAAGCGGGCGATTCGCCCGTAAGCATAGACAAGCTCTGCCGGGCTGTCACCTGTTTCTGCGATTCGCGAGTCCCGAAAAATCACCGTACATTCCGAGCGTAGTCGGCCAGGATGCTTACGGCGGACACCAGACTGTCAGACCCCGATGGGCGAGCCAGGCGGGCCACCGGGTGGCGCTCCGCAAGTGTGGCGCACTGGCGCAGCGCCGCGGCGGCGTGTGCCGGCCCGAACGCCGTGCGACAGAACGCGTGCTCGACGAGCAGCAGGGCAGCCTCGACGGGTGCAACGCGATCGAGGGACAGCGACTCGCCCCAGGTCAGCGCGACGCACCCGCCAAGAGGCCGTCGATCGTGCGACGAGCAATTGACAGCGGTCGCGTGGACGGACTTGTCGGAGGATGTCCATCGTGGTGCCGTGCCGAGCGAGACGAGGGGCGCCGTTGCGAGACGAACGAGGGCCGCGACCGGTCGTACGAGCACCTCGCCGTCATCGGTGCAGTCGACCACTGCGAGATCGTCGGACAGCACGGCATGACCTGCTACCGCGCAGGCGGCCGCCGTCGTCGACTTGCCCATGCCGGAATCACCGAGCAGCACCACCGCTCGATCGTCGACCGCGATGACAGCGCCGTGCAGCACGAGGTGTCCCTGCTGCATGAGTGCGAGCGCCAGTGCCGGGCCGAGCACCTGCTGCGACACATCGCCGTCGCTGACCCCGGCCTCGGGCCAGGCGATCACGCGGCATCCGTGTTCGACGATGAACCGGCCGACACCTGGCGCGGCGAATCGTACGCGACTGGAGTCGGCGGTGCGGCCTGCACCGTCGGCCGGACATGGCAGTCCCAGACGCCAGCCGTCTTCGACGACGAGCGTCGCGGCGGCGGTGGTTGGTGACGCGAGCGCGGCTTCCGGCAGGACGAAGTCGGAGATGATGTTCAGCCCGGCCAGATGGTACCGGTGGGGAGACGCGTGCGCGGTCACGAGAGGACAGTCTGTCGCGTCCGCCGCTGCCGTTCAACCCTCGCTGTCCGGTAGACTCTGCCGGCGGTGCGTACCTCTCCACCAGCGCGTGAACGCCACTCCGTCGTAGGACGCCTTGTCGTCATCGGCGCCGGACCGACGGGACTCGGCGCGGCGCTCGCCTGCATCGAGCACGGCCACCCGGATGTCGTGGTGTTCGAGGCCGAGGATGGTCCCGGTGGGCTGGCCGGCAGCGTGATCGATGACGAGGGCTTCACGTGGGACCTCGGCGGTCACGTGCAGTTCAGTCATTACGAGCGCTACGACCGACTGCTCGATCGCGCGCTGGGCGACGCCTGGCTGCACCACACGCGAACCGCCGCCATCCGTGTGCTCGGCCACGACGTGCCGTATCCGTTCCAGCATCATCTCGAGGCGCTGCCTCCGCGCGAGCGTCAGTGGGCCGCCGAGACGCTGGCCGCTGCGACAGGCAGACCCGTCGACGACAGCTTCGCCGCGTGGATGGACGCGACCTTCGGTGAAGGGATCTGCGCCCTGTTCCTCAGACCGTACAACCGGAAGGTCTGGCAGCATCCCCTCGAGGACATGAGTGCGGCCTGGCTCGGGGAACGCGTGGCGCGACCCCGCGCGGAGGATGACGCGCCGCGTTCGGACTGGGGACCCAACGCCACGTTCCGCTATCCCGTACGCGGCGGGACCGGTGCCATCTGGAAGGGAGTAGCCCGGCTGTTGCCGGACACCATCGTGCGCACCGGATGTCGCGTCGTGGGTATCGATCCCGAGGGCCGGCGGATCACGCTTGCCGATGGGGAAGTCGTACCTTACGACACGCTGCTCGGCACGATGCCGCTCGATGCGCTCGTCGCCTGCCTGCCAGACTCGTCGCCAGCGGTGAAGGCCGCAGCGGCGCGACTCGTGGCCAACACCGTGGAACTGGTCGGCGTGGGCGTGGGTCTGCCCGCCGACGAGGCGATGCGCCGCCGTACCTGGATGTATTTCCCGGAGGCCGACAGTCCCTACTATCGCGTGACGGTGTTGTCCAACTACGCCGCGTCCAACGCGCCCGACGCCGCTTCGTACTCCCTGCTGACCGAGAGCGCACATCCTCGTGCCGAGCGTGTGGATCGCGATGCGTTGGTCGAGGCGACATGCCGCGCGCTCGAGCGAGACGGGTTGCTGCCGCGCGGTGCGCCGATCCGATCCCTGTGGCACCGCACGCTGGCGCACGGGTATCCCGTGCCGACGCGCGGGCGTGACGATGCACTCGCCACGCTCCACGCGGCCCTCGCGCCGTTCGGGATCCATACTCGCGGGCGCTTCGGCGGATGGAAGTACGAAGTCTCGAACCAGGACCACAGTCTCATGCAGGGGATGGAGTTCGTCGAACACTGGCTGCACGGTGTGCCGGAGATGACGTACCACAGCCCCGCCGACGCGAATCGCACCTACCATCGTGGCTGACCCGATCGCGATCAGCGTCGTCATTCCGGCACGCAACGAAGCCGCGGCGATCTCCGGCGTGATCGAGGACTGCCGCGCGTTCGCGCGGGCGGCGGGAATACGGCACGAGATCGTGGTCGTCGACGATGCGAGTGACGACGAGACGGCGCGCCTGGTGGAAGAGGCTGCGCGGCATGGTGACGTTCGCCTGATACGCCAAGCCACGCGTCGCGGCATCGCCGAGACGTCGCACGCCGGGCTGCTCGCGGCCCGGCACGACGTGATCTGCTACCTGGATGGTGACGGGCAGTTCACGGCCGCGGCATTCCGACCGTTGCTCGATCGCCTGGCCGACGCCGATCTCGTGGTCGGGTGGCGGCAGGCGCGTGTCGAACGCGGGCCGCGCACATGGGGCAGCCGTGTGTACAACGCCGCGACCCGCCTGGCGGGTGTGTCGGTTCACGACGTCAACTGCGGTTTCCGTGTGTTGCGGCGTTCCGCGTTCGCGAACGTGGCCGAGGCCGTCCAGTCGCGATCGTCGTTCTATTTCGCCGAGCTCACGCTGCTCATCCAGGCCACCGGAGGACGTGTCGTTGAAGTGACCGTCCCTCATCGGGCCCGCGTCGGTGGCCGGCCGTCGGGTGCGAGTCCATCGGTTGTCGTGAGGCAGTTCGTCGATCTCGTGCGCTACATGTGGCGGAGAGAGCGAACTGGTGAGACGCTGCGCGAGCCGCAGCCAGAGAGCACCGCCGTCGCAGGGGACGCGGCATCTCCGAGTACCGGCGCCGAGGTCGATGTGTCGCTGGTCGTGCCGGTCTACAACGAGGGCGGCACGATCGAGACATCGCTTGCAGAGTGGCTGGTTGTCCTGGCCGACAAGGGACTGCGTGCGGAATGCGTCGTCGTCGACGACGGCTCGACGGACGGGACGACTGATGTCCTGCGCGCGCTCGCCGCACGCGATCCGCGAATTCACGTACATCGTCAGGCCAACACCGGACACGGGGCCGCGCTGCTGACGGCCTATCGGCGCGCGCGTGGCCCATGGGTCGTGCAGATCGATGGCGATGACGAGATCGGCGCGTCGTCGTTCGAGGCGCTCTGGGTGGCACGCACGCCTGGTGGAATGGTGCTTGGTTGTCGTGCTGCTCGCGAACGTGCACGCGCGCGTCGCGTTGTCTCCCGTGCAGCGGCCACGTGGTTCCGGTGGGCGACGGGCGCCACGGCGCACGACGTGAACGTGCCTTTTCGTGTGCTGCCCCGCGAACGACTGGACGAGTTCCTCTCTGTCGTGCCAGACGGGCTCGTGGCTCCGAACCTCGCCCTGAGCATCCTTGCCGGCGTTCGTGGCTGGGATCTTCGCGAGGTACCCGTCGTCGAGCGCGCGCGCCTGACGACACGTCAGGGACTCGGTGGTCGACGGCTGTGGATGACTGTGTGTCGCGCGGCGTGCGAGAGCCTGGCCTTCCGCGTGCGCCTCGGGCGTCACTCGCCATGACGTATCCTCGTCACGTCATCCACGCCGGACGCCATGTCAGATCTGCTGCCTTCCACCCGCTTTGCCACGCGAACCGACGTCCTCAGCTCGCGCGTCGGCGACACCGGTGTGATGCTGCTCGATCCCGCCGCGTCGATGTACCTGGGCACTCATGGGGTGGGCGCGTTGATCTGGCAACGTCTCGCGGCGGGGCCGCAGACGATGGCGCAGTTGTGCGAGGCCGTCGAGGCCGAGTACGACGTCGATGCCGAGACCTGCCGCGGCGACGTGAAGACGTTCCTCGCCGACCTGCTCGATAGGAACCTGATCGCGCGTGTGGACGATGGCGCAGTCGCATCGCGTGACGCCTGAACGCGGCGTATGCCCGCTGACATCAGCCCGGGACCTTCGACTCTCCGGCGTGCCGCGACCCATCGCGTCCATCATCGCTCTGGCGACATGCCGCCCGCCCGCAACACCGACGCGTGATGTCCGTGCGTGTACGTGACCATGCTCGTCTCCAGAGGCGTGCAGGGCCTCACCTGTCGGTCGAGCGCGGAGGGCCGACCCTACCGCCGGCGCCAGGGGTAGGGCCGGCTCTCCGAGCCGGCCTCTGGCCGAGTTCCTGCTTGATGGGGTCCCAGTAGTCGCGGCGCCAGCGCTCTTCGGTGCGCGGGATGAGGGCCTTGGGTACGCCGCGGTGGGTGAGCGTCAGTTCGGTGCCGGTGTTCACGGGACGCAGGGTGAACGCGGCCATGGAGAAGACACCCTCGGGATAGTCGCCTTCGCGCCATGCGCGCACCACGCGCGTGTCCGGCGCCATGTCCACGACGATGCCCGAACCCTCGCCCATTCGGAAGCGCTGGCCGACGGCGTCGGAGTCGCTGACGAGGTGCTTGTAGACCTCAGCCGGCTCGGCGCGGAATGTCACCGTCTGTTTGATCGTCTTGCACATGGGAGCATCCTTGCAGATATCGGGGTGAACGGGGAGAACCCGCCTCGCGCATGGTAGCGTCTCCGGCAGACCAGCGATGCACGAGACCTACGACCTGCTCATCACCGGCGGCACCGTGGCCAACCATGACGGCGTGTTCGGCCGCGACATCGGCGTATGCGCGGGCCGCATCGCCGCCATCGGCAATCTCGGCGGCGCTCATGCCGGCGAGCGGATCGACGCCACGGGGCTGACGATCCTGCCGGGCGTCATCGACACGCAGGTGCACTTCCGCGAGCCGGGCCTCGACCACAAGGAGGATCTCGAATCGGGCTCGCGCGCCGCCGTCATGGGTGGCGTCACCGCCGTCTTCGAGATGCCCAACACCAACCCGCCCACCGTCTCACCCGAGGCGCTGGCAGACAAGGTCGGGCGTGCCACCAATCGCATGCACTGCGACTTCGCCTTCTGGGTCGGCGGTACGCACGAGAATGCGAAAGACGTCGCCGAGCTGGAGCGACTGCCCGGAGCGGCAGGCATCAAGGTGTTCATGGGGTCGTCAACGGGCTCGCTCCTCGTCGAGGACGATGCGGGCGTCACCGAGATCCTGAGGCGCACGCGCCGCCGCGCGGCCTTCCACTCCGAAGACGAGGCCATGCTGCGTGAGCGCATGGGGCTGAGAGTGCCCGGTGATCCCTCGTCGCACCCCGTGTGGCGATCGGCAGACGTGGCACTTGCCTGCACCAGACGGCTCATCGGCATCGCCCGTGCTACCGGCGCGCGCGTCCACGTGCTGCACGTGTCGACGGCCGACGAAATGGCCTGGCTCCGCGATCACAAGGACTACGCGTCGATCGAGGTGACGCCGCACCATCTCACGCTCGTCGCGCCCGAGTGCTACGCGAGCCTCGGTACCTTCGCGCAGATGAACCCGCCGGTGCGCGACGCGTCGCATCGCGATGGCGTCTGGCGGGGGATCGCCGACGGCACCGCCGACATCCTCGGCTCGGACCACGCGCCGCACACAGTGGAGGAGAAGCATCACGCCTATCCGGCGAGCCATTCGGGCATGACAGGCGTGCAGACGCTGGTGCCGATCATGCTCGACCACGTTGCGGCAGGGCGCCTGACGCTGGCCCGCCTGGTCGACATGACGAGCGCCGGGCCGGCACGCCTTTTCGGCATCGCCGGCAAGGGGCGGATCGCCGTTGGCTACGACGCCGATTTCACCATCGTCGACATGAAGCGGCGCGAGGTCATCACCAACCGCTGGATTGCATCGAAGAGCCAGTGGACGCCGTACGACGGCATGGCAGTCACGGGATGGCCCGTCGGAACCATCGTGCGGGGCAGGCGCGTGATGTGGGACGGCGAGTTGGCGGGCCCGTCCGGCGGCGCGGCCGTGCGCTTCGCGGAGACGCTGGCGCACGCCCCCGCGGCGATCAGCTGAACAGCGCGTAGACGATCATCTGCGTGACCGCGACAAACGATGCCCAGAAGCGGACGTTGCTGTACCACGGCGTCGGCTCGCGCAGGCTTGGCGTGAGCCGTGGCGCGACGACGAGGATCACGTACAGCGCGAGCGCGTAGAACGCGATGACGAGGAGTGCACCCGGTTCGATTGGCATCATCGCACCCAGCAGACGAGGCCTCGCAGCTCGTCCTCGGACTTGGCCGGCGTCATGAGGCTGACCACCAGCAGCGCCACCGACGCGGCAACGAACGACCAGAACGCCGTCCAGAGGTAGAGATATCCGAGCGTACTCATCGCCGCCGCGGTGCCGACACCGGCGAGCATGCCGGCCACGCCGCCGGCCGCCGTGGCGCGACGGGTGATCATGCCGAAGAGCACTAGCGAGAACAGCGCGCCCTGGAAGAACGAGAGGAACGTCTGGAACGCCTCGAACACCGAGCCGAAGTGCGTCTTGACCTGATAGCTGACGAGGGCCCCGACGGCGAGCATGAGGATGACGAGCAAGCGCCCGGCCCGCAGGCACTCAGTGTCTGAGGCGTGCGGCCTGATGAACGGCCTGTAGATGTCGGTCACGATGAGCGTCGACGCCGAGTTCACGTACGCCTCGAGGTTGGCCATCACCCCGGCGATGAACGCACCCGTCAGCAGGCCGAGCGCGCCCGGCGGCACGAGGCGTTCGATCATCAGCGGGAGCACGCGATTGGCATCGTAGCCGGGCCCTGGTGCGCCGAGTTCGTCACCGTACAGCGCGATGGCGAGCAGTCCCGGCAGCACGAGCAGGACCGGGAAGACCAGCTTGATCACGGCCGCGAAGACGTAGGAGGCGCGCGCGTGGGCCTCGTCCTTCACGCCGAGCGAGCGCTGCACGATCGCCTGGTTGCCCACCCAGTACGCCGGCCCCAGCACGAGACCGAGGCCGAGGATGAGCGCCGGCCACGGGTAGGTATCGTGTGAGGCGGACGGCAGGAGCTTGAAGTGCTCCGCCGTCCAGGTGTGCGCCGACACCTTCTCGAACATCATGCCGACGCCGCCCACTTCGCGGAGCCCGATGTAGCACAGCAGGCTCGCGCCGGCGATGAGCACGATGCACGACAGCACGTCGGTGAACGCCACGGCCTTGAGGCCGCCCGACGTCGTGAAGATCCCGACGAACACCGTCGTGAGTCCGACGGAGAACCAGAACGACCAGCCCAGCAGCCCTTCGAACATCGCCGCGGCGCTCACGAGGATCGTGGCCACCGTGCCGATCATGAACAGCGACCAGATGACGGCGAAGAACGTACGGACCGAGAGGTTGTAGCGGCGGCCCAGGTACTCGGGAATCGTCGACACGCCCGAGCCCCAGAACAGCGGCATGAAGAGGAACGCCGCGATGAGGACCGGGAAGGTACACGCGACGAAGTCGAAGTTCATCATCACGACGCCGTACCGATAGGCGTCGCCGGCCAGGCCGATCATGTCCTTCGCGCCGATGTCGGACACGACGAGCGACATCCCCGCCGCCCACCACGGCAGCGATCGCCCCGCCAGGAAGTAGTCGCCGCTCGTACGGATGCCGCGACTGGCCCACAGGCCGATCGCGGTCACCGCGAGCAGGTAGAGCACGATCAGGGCGATGTCGATGGTCGAGAGCTGAATCGCACGCACGGCGACAGATGATACTGCGTGCGGTGAAACCTGGACGACTGGCGCGACGGCCCCGCCCGAGTCCGGCGAGACGAGCATCCCTGCCGACAACCGCAGTCGCCGTCAGTTTTGACTAGTCTGACCAGATCATCTAGCCTGAGCTACATGAGCGAAGAACCGGTGTGGCAGCTGCACGAGGCGAAGGCACGCTTCAGCGAAGTGTTCCGGCGCGTTCGGACCGAGGGTCCGCAGCGTGTCGTCCGGCACCGTGGCGAGGCCGTGATCATCGTCGCGGCCGAGGCGTACGAGCGGGACATGGCCCGGGCGGATCAGCCGGCATCGCTCGTCGACTTCTTCAGGGACGCGCCGACAGGCGGGCGTTCGCTGGACATCTCGCGCAAGCGTGACGCGACCAGAACCATCCGATGGTAGGCGGCCAGGCGGGTTTCCTGCTCGACACCAACGTGGTGTCGGAACTCATGAAGCCCCGGCCGAGCGCGAGGGTCGTGGCGTGGGTCGCGGCGACACCGGAACCCTTGCTGTACCTGAGCGCCATCACCATCGGAGAGGTGCGTCGCGGTATCGATCTGCTCGACGAAGCAGACCCGAGGCGGGGTGCTCTCCAGAGCTGGCTGAATCACGACGTGCGGTTGCGGTTCGCTGGCCGCATCCTGTCGTTCGATGAGGGTGTCGCCGAACGATGGGGACAGGTCGAAGCCCTTGCAAGGAAGCGGCGTGTAACCCTGCCGACCATCGACGCGCAACTGGCGGCAACGGCCCTGCATCATGGCTTGACCTTCGTGACCCGGAACGTCACGGACGTCGTGGCCACGGGCGTGCCCGTGTTCAACCCTTGGCCGAAGCGCGACGACGCGTGACGCGATCGCTCAGATCGCCCTCTGACCATCCGGCACCGTGTGGTCGGCGAAGAACGCTGCCGCGCCGTCCTCGCCGATCTCGCCGGCGGCAACGCCCATGGTGAACGCGTAGAGCGTGCCGTCATCGGCCGTCGACTCGTGGCCGTTCAGCAGCAGGAAGGTGACGGCGGCGACGATGGCGGTGCGCTTGTTGCCATCCACGAACGCGTGATTCCGCGCGAGGCCGAACATGTACGCGGCGGCCAGTTCATGCACGGTTGGCGTGCCGTAGTGAGCCTTCTGCTCCGGGCGAGCGAGTTCAGTACTTCACGTACACCGTCTTCAGCGTCGTGTAGAAGTCGATCGCCTCGGGGCCCTGTTCGCGGGGGCCGAGCGAGCTGGCCTTGGAGCCGCCGAAGGCGACCTGGTACTCCACGCCGGCTGACGGCAGGTTGACCATCACCATCCCGGCGTCGACGCGCTGCGCGAACTGCAGCGCGTGCGACAGGGAGTGCGTGCAGATGGCGGCCGACAGCCCGAAGCGCACGTCGTTGGCCAGCGCCAGCGCGTGTTCGAAGTCGTCGGCGGGCAGGATCGCCACCACAGGCCCGAACACCTCGTCCTGCGCGATCCCCATCGCCGGCGTCACATCGTCGAGCACGGTCGGCGCGACGAAGTGGCCGCGCGCGAGCATGCCGTCGGTGAGTCGTGTTCCGCCGGTGCGCACGCGTGCCCCGGCTTCCGCGGCCGCGGCGACCTCGCGCACGACGCGGTCGGCGTGCCGTGCGTCGATGCTCGGGCCGACGTCCACGCCAGCCGCGTTTCCAGGTCCGACGGTCATCGCGCGCGCCTTCGCCACGAGCGCGTCCGCGAAGGCACCGGCCACCGACCGCTCGACAATCGCGCGCGACGTCGCGGTACACCGCTGGCCCGTTGCGCCGAACGCCGCGTTGAGGACGATGGCGGCCGCCTCGTCGAGGTCGGCATCGGCAAGCACGATCGTCGGGTTCTTCCCGCCCATCTCGAGTTGCACGCGCGCGCGCCGCCGGCCGCATGTTTCGGCGACGGCCGATCCCGTCGTCTCGGACCCCGTGAACGAGATCGCGCGCACCTGCTCGTGTGCCACGAGCGCCTTGCCCGCTTCGCCGGCTCCGTTGACGACGTTGAGGACGCCTGCCGGGAGACCGGCCTCGACGAGGATCTCGGCGAGGCGCGTGGCGCACAGCGGCGCGAGCTCCGACGGCTTGAGCACGACGGCGTTGCCGCTCACGAGCGCCGGGCACGCCTTCCACGCGGGAATGGCGATGGGGAAGTTCCACGGCGTGATCGCACCCACGACGCCGAGCGGCGCGCGCAGCGTGTGCACGAACACGCGATCGCGCTCCGACGGAATCACGCGACCGAACAGACGCGCGCCTTCACCGCCGTAGTAGCGCAGGATGTTGATGGTCCTGCCGACCTCGCCGCGCGCCTCGGGCAGCGTCTTGCCCTCCTCGCGCGTCATCGTGCGCGTGATGTCGTCCGCACGCGACTCCAGGATCGTGGCCGCGCGATACAACACGTCGCCGCGCTTTGGCGCCGGTATCGCCGCCCATCCCGGCTGCGCGGCTCGCGCCGCGTCGACGGCGAGGGCGACATCCGCCGCCGACGATTCGGGAAACGTCCCGACGAGGTCCTCGGTGTCGGCGGGATTGCGATTCTCGAAGGTCCGTCCGGAGACGGACGCACGCCACTCGCCGGCGATCAGGTTCAGATGGGCGGACACGCGAACAGCTTACCCGACGTCCTCTCGTCCACCGGTCCGCGATACGCTCGTCGCGTGCGCCTGATCGTCACCGACCTCGACGGGACGTTGATCGACCATCACACGTACTCGGCTGATGCCGCCCTCCCGGCTCTCGCCGCCGCACGGGCCCGGCGCGCGCCGGTGGTGCCGTGCAGCAGCAAGACGCTCGCCGAGATGCGTGTGCTCGCGACGCAGCTCGCCCTGCAGCCGGCGCCCCTCATCGTCGAGAACGGTAGTGCGATCTGGTTCCCGGACACCTGGACGTGCGTTCCCGAAGCGGCCGAGCCGTGGGAGTCGGGTGGCCGTGTGCTCGTGCTGGGCGTGCGCGCCGGCGCGCTGCGCCCGTTGCTGACTGCAGTGGCCACCTCGGTGGGCGCCGATCTTCGTGGCTTCTCCGCGATGACCGATGTGGAGGTCGCAGATCGCACGGGTCTGTCACTCGACACGGCGGCGCTGGCTCGCGCGCGCGACTTCTCGGAGCCCTTCGTGTGCGTCGAAGGTGATGTCGAACTCGCGCGACTGAACGACGCGGCTCGCACACGCGGTGCGCGCGTGACACGCGGCGGACGGTTCTTCCATCTCACGGGGCTGTCGGACAAGGGCGAGGCCGTGAACGTCCTGCGAACGACGTGCGGGCCCGGCGCCCGTCTCCTGGGCCTCGGCGACGCACCGAACGACATCTCGCTGTTGCTCGCAACCGACGACGCGGCGATCGTGCCGCGGCCGTCACATGGTCCGCACCCTGACCTGGTGGCGGCGCTGCCGGCCGCGATCATCGCTCCCGCGCCCGGGCCTGCCGGCTGGAACGACGTGGTCCTCGCGTGGCTGTCGCGTGACGTGTGACTTACGCGTTGTCTGCGCGCACCGCGTCGCGCAGATCCTCGAAGATGGTCGACTGCGCGGCCACCACGCGGTTCCAGCTCGGGATGAGCGGGATGCCGAGCGGATCGTCGAGGAACTGCCGGCTCGCGATCTGCACGGCCTGAACGAACGCCCCGACCGCCGTTTCCTCGGCGTGCCTGTCGAAATCGAGGCCGTTGAGCATGGCGTCGTGATGGAACCGCGTGAGCGTATCCTCGGCGGTTCGGACGTACGCCGCCTGCAGCGTCCGGAACGTGCCGCTCGACAGCTCGATGCCCTCCGCGGCCAATTGACGGAACAGCGACTTGCAGATGTCGATCGTCATCTTCATGAGGCCCGCGGAGGGGTCGCCGCTCGACACCTGCTGGTGCTTGTGGTCGTACCGGTCCGCGATCCCCACCTGGCAGATCCGGTTGAGCGACGTGTTGCGATAGACCTCGCCCAGCATGCCCACTTCGAGACCCCAGTCACCGGGGATGCGCACGGCGCGCACCAGGTCGACGTCCATCGCGAACTCGCCGGCCAGGACGTACCTGAAGCTGTCCATGTACGCGAGCAGCGGCTGCGCACCCAGGATCTTCGTGAGGCTCCTGATGAGCGGCGTCATCAACAACCTGGTGACGCGCCCGTGCATGCGGTTGGCGCCGATCCTCGGATAGAACCCCTTGGCGAACATGTATCCCATCGTGGGGTTGGTCACCGGGTAGCAGAGACGCGCCAGCATCGACCTGTCGTAGGTGACGATGTCGCTGTCGTGCAGGGCGATCACCTGGCAGTCGGCTTCGCCGATGATCGACCCGTACGTCATCCAGCACGATCGCCCCTTGCCCTGTTCGCCGATCGGCAGGTCGTTCGCGAGGATTTCGCGATAGAGTGCCTGAAGGCGCGGGCCGTCGTGCCACACGACGGTGACGGGCGTGGAGACCTTGTCGAACGCGCGCCTGGCGGTGTCGAACTGGGCGCGATCGGCGCGATCGAGGGACACGACGATGCGCTTGAGGTACGGGACCTGCGCGAGCTCCGCGATGATGCCGGGCATCGCCGGGCCTTCGAACTCGGAGAACAGGGCCGGCAGGAGCAGGGCCGTCGGCCGCTGGCGTCCGTGCGTCACGAGCTCCGCCTCGAGCCGTTCGAGGGCCTCCGGCATCCCGAGGTTGTGCATCGTCGTGAAGACGCCGACCTGATAGAAGTCGCTCATCCTTCATCTTTACGTGCCGGCACCGCACCGGCGCAAGCAGAAACTGTTCTGGAGTCCCTTCGTGATTTGTAAGTGTGTTCTAACCCTATGCCTCGTGACCGGCGCGATCGGCACGCTCGGCTGCGGCGGATCGTCGGCCCCGTCGTTCGACGCCGGGCCGTCGGCGGCGCGTCATCCCCTCGCTGGCGTGGTTCGTGGCGTGAATCGCGCGGAGCGCCGCGTCACCGTCGCGCACGAGGCCATCCCGGGCTTCATGGACGCCATGACGATGGAGTTCGTGGTGAAGGAGGCGTGGGCGCTCGACGCGGCGGGGGCAGGGGACCGGCTCACCGCCACGCTCGTCGTCGACGGCGCCCGGTCGTGGATCGAGGGCGTGTCGTTGAGCAAGGCGACGTCTGGAGACTCGACAGCAGGCGATGCGGTCGGGCCTGCGCCGGGGACGCCGCTGCCCGATGCCCCGCTGCGCGACCAACACGGTCGCCGCGTGGTCGCATCGGACTTCTCGGGCCGTGCCCTCGTCCTCACGTTCATCTATACACACTGTCCGCTGCCCGACTTCTGCCCGTTGATGATGCGTCGCCTCGACGAGGTCGCGTCGCGCCTGCGGAAGGATGGACGCCGCGACGACGTGCAGATGGTGGCGATCTCCATCGACCCGGCGCGAGACACGCCGGAGGTGCTCGATGCGTACGGTCGGGCGCATATCACCGGCGAGGGCGCCGATCCGTTCCACAGGTGGTCGCTGCTGACCGGCACGCCTGACGACGTCGCCGTGTGGGCGCGCTTCTTCGCGCTCCATTTCGAGCCAGACGGCACCGAGATCACCCACGGCCTCAGGACGGCTGTCGTCGACAGCGAGGGCAAGGTGGTCGCCGTCTTCCGCGGGAACGACTGGACGGTGGAGCAGGTGGTGACACTTCTCACGCCGGCAACCGGCAACGGGCAACCGGCAACCGGTCAGCGCTGATGTCGGCAGGTAGCTCCGGCTCTCCGCCCTTCGGCAGGCTCAGGGCGACCTGAGCGGAGTCGAAGGTCGAGCCCGGCCCCCTGCCGACCATCCGCGCGCGTTCGGTGTCTAAGCCTCCAGACAGTTCACAGGAGGCTCCATGCTTCGTCCTCTCCTGGCTGCGGGCGCGATCACGGGATGCGTGGTCGCGGGATACGCAGCCGTGCCGCCCGGCGTGTCTTCACCTGTTGCGAAAGCGACATCTTTCTCATCGACGGATGTGCAGGGGCCGTCTCAGCGGCTCACGGTCGCCGGCGCCCGTCTCACCGGCGAAGTCCGCGACGTCCAGGGCCGACCGCTCGCTGGCGCCGTCGTCGACGCCGCCGAGAGGAACGGCGCCTGGCGTGCGTTGGCGCTTACCGATTCGTCCGGCCGCTTCGTGCTCGACGGCGTGCCGCGCGGCGAGATCACGCTGACGGTCAGGTTCGGCGACATCGAATCGGTGCAGGCCGTCGATACGGCGAAGACGACTTCCGTCGTCGTGCGGATCACGTCGGACGAGAGGGCGGACTACGGCGCCATCGGGAAGGTCGTGGGCGGGCTCCCACCACCAGCGGTGGCGCCGTTCCCCACACAGCGTACCGCCGCAGAAGCCGTCGCCATGGGCCGGATCCGTCATGTGCCGCCCATGGATCCGCAGCCCCCGTCGATGGACGCGTACGCCCGCGTCGACGCGTCGGGCTTCCGCCGCACCGCCGATCATCCGCTGTCCACGTTCAGCGTGGACGTCGACACCGCGTCCTACAGCAACAGCCGACGCTTCCTGATGGAAGGCCGGCTGCCTCCGCCGGACGCGGTCCGTGTCGAGGAGTGGATCAACTACTTCACGTATGCCTATCCCGCTCCGAAGAGCGGCGATGCGTTTGCCGTGAGTACCGCGCTCGCGGCATGCCCGTGGAACCGCGAGCACCAGTTGCTGCGCGTGACCGTCCACGGACGCGAAGTACCGCTCGACGAGCACGCGCCGAAGAACCTCGTGTTCCTCGTCGACGTGTCGGGTTCGATGATGTCGCGCGACAAGCTGCCTCTCGTGCGCACGTCCTTACGGATGCTTGCCGACCAGATGACCGACGGCGACCGCCTCGCGCTCGTGGTCTACGCGGGCGACACGCGCGTCGTGCTGCCGTCGACGCGCGGCAGCGAGAAGGCGCGCATCCACGCGGCGATCGAGGCGCTGCAGGCCGGCGGCTCGACAAATGGTGCGAGCGGCATCCAGCTCGCCTACGAAGAGGCGCGAAAGGGCTTCGTCAAGGGCGGCGTGAACCGGGTGGTGCTCGCCACCGACGGCGACTTCAACGTCGGGACGACCAGCATGGGCGACCTGACGCGGCTCATCGAGAAGCAGCGCGACAGCGGCGTGTTCCTGTCAGTGCTGGGCGTGGGGCGCGGAAACCTCAAGGACAGCACCCTCGAAGCGCTCGCCGATCGCGGCAACGGTAACTACGCGTACATCGACTCGTTGCAGGAAGCGCGCCGCGTGCTCGTGGAGCAGGTGGGCGCAACGCTCGTGACGATCGCCAAGGACGTGAAGCTGCAGGTGGAGTTCAACCCGACGCACGTCGGCGCGTATCGGCTGATCGGCTACGAGAACCGCGCGCTGAATACCGAGGACTTCGCAGACGACGCGAAGGATGCGGGGGAAATCGGTGCGGGGCACACGGTCACGGCGCTCTACGAGATCGTTCCGCGCGGACGCGAGAACGGCGTCGTCAGCGCGACACCGCTGCGCTATCAGACGACGACACCGGCGCCGGGCAAGGGCGGCGACGAACTGGCCACCGTCAGCGTGCGGCACAAGAAGCCCGACGGCGCGACGAGCGCGCTGCAGTCGCACGCGGTGAAGGCGAAGGTCGGAGAGGCAGACGCCGACACGGCGTTCGCGTCGGCCGTCGCGGAAGTGGCGCTGGTGCTGCGAAACGATTCGCTGGCGACGGGAGCATCCCTGGCCGCCGCCATCGAACGCGCAACGGCCGCTCGCGGCACCGACCCCGGCGGCTGGCGCGCCGAATTCATCCGCCTCGCCGGCCTTGCCCGGAGCCTGAAAGATCTGCAGAAACCCTCGCCGTCCGACCAGTAGCGGGCGCAGACGAAGGGGCTTCCGCCTCGCTCCATCAACGCTGTCCGCCGGATGAAATCCGGCGGCTACACCAGCGTGGTAGCGCCTGCCGTCCGCTATCCGGTGCCCGGCGCCCGCTGCCCGGTTGCCGGCGCCCGGTGTCCGGTTGCCGGTTGCCCGTCTGTTACTGATGCCGCTCGACGTGGACGCCGCGGGCGGCGAGCGTGGTGAGGAGTTGCTCGTACGTCTTCGAGTTCATGCGCAGGACGACGGGCGTGATGCCGATTTCGAGGGTGAGCCAGTGGCTCGGGCCGCGACGGAACGAGAAGCGGCCCGGCTTCTTCGTGGTGTAGGACGCGCGTGCGATCGAGTCGTAGGCAATCGAGCGCTTGGCGTTGTTGTCCTCGTCGACCACCACCACGCGGCGTGAGTCGAGGCGCACCTTCACGTCGATCTCCTCGTCCTCATCGTCGATGCGATCGATGAGGATCATGCCCTTGAACTCCACGGTGGGTCCGCGCGCGGGTGCTGGTGTCGCGGGCGCTGGCGCCGGCGGCGGTGTTGCCTCCGCAACCGTGTCCTCCGGCTCGGACGCCTGTCGCTCCGCTGGAGCGACGGGCCGCGTGTCGCGCGGGCGCGATGCCTCAGGAGGAGGCGTGCCATGCGCCACGGCGGCGGGTGGGGGCGGACCACCACTCACTGGTCGTGACGAAGCCGCGGGCGCTTCCATCGCCGGCGCGCGGGCGGCAGGTACTGCTGCTGTCGTGTCCGTGAGCGGTGCGCCTGGTGCCGTCCCGGCATCCGCTGTGGACACAGGAGCAGACGTCTCGACGCCGGTCTGCGGCGTCGCAACGCGCGATCGCCCGAACGCGAACCACCCCAGCGTGACGCCCGCGACAAGCAGCACCGGCACCGCCAGCGCGAGCACGCCGGGGCCGCGCCGCCGGATGGGCGGCGGCACGGGGATCGTCGCACCCGCCTGCGTTGTCGATGTCTGGCCCGTCGTGGAGACCTGTCCCGTGGACGAGGGCACGGCGACCGACCCCGACCACGCGGCGGCTGCCGGGTCGACGGCAGCCAGTCCTTCTGCTGGTGGCGCCTCGGGCAACGGCGGTGGCGACACAGCTTCGGCGACGGCCTGGTGCAGTTCCAGGCGCATCTGCGCGGCGCTGGGCGTGCGCTCGTCGCGATGGCGCGCGAGCGCCCGCACGAGCAGCGGTGCGAACGGGGCAGCCTGCGGGGGCAGCATCGCGGCCACGTCGGGAGTCGGGCCCTCGATGATTTCCCTGAGCAGGCCCGCCGTTGTCGTGGCGCGATGCGGCCGGCGTCCGGCGAGCATCTGGCACAGCACCACCCCGAACGCGTAGACGTCGACCCGGCCGTCGATGGGCTCGTCGAGCACCTGCTCCGGCGCCATGTACGTGAGCGTGCCGACGGCCTGTCCGGTCCTGGTCAGGCCGTCCATGCCGGCGATGCGCGCGATGCCGAAATCGAGCAACCGCGCGCGATTGCGCTCGTCGATGAGGATGTTGGCGGGCTTGATGTCGCGGTGCACCACGCCGAGCTGGTGCGCGTAGTCGAGCGCGTCGAGCACCTGCGACGCCCATTCGACGGCTTGCGGCACGTCCACCGCCGCATGCCGTTCGAGCCACCGCAGCAGGGCCTCCCCTTTCACGTACTCGGTGACCATGTAGAGCACGCCATCGTGCTCGGAGAAGCCGTACAGCCTGAGAATGTGCGGGTGATCGAGGCGCGAGAGGATCTGGGCTTCGCTGCGGAACCGCTCCGTGGCGGTGCCCTCGGAGTGGACGTCGCCGCGCAGGACCTTGATCGCCACCTGACGGCCGAGCATCTCGTCGGTCGCCAGATAGACCGCACCCATCCCGCCCTGGCCGAGGAGTGCGTCGATGCGGTATTGCCCGAGCCGTGTGCCGATCATCTCTCGTGCATGCGTGCTGGCCAGACCGTCCCCGCCTGCGGCAGGTCCGGCTCGCGGGTGGAACCGTCGTTTCCGGGTGGCGGGCCCGGCGCTCCAAGCCCGGCCGCAGTATAGCTTTGACAGGCCGCCACAGCCGTGGCGAAATAGCGCCCATTCCGGAGTCATCCATGCTCAAGAGACGCGATTTCCTCAGAACCGCCACGGCGGCCGGCGCCGCGCTGGCCATCACCGACCTCGCCCTGGCCCGCGTGGCCCCCGAAAAGGGCCGCTTCGCCATCTCGCTCGCCGAGTGGTCGCTGCATCGTGCGCTGCGCAAGCAGGAGTTCACGAACCTGGATTTCCCGCGCCTCGCCAAGGAGCAGTACGGCGTCACGGGGCTCGAGTACGTCAACCAGTTCTTCAAGGACAAGGCCAGGGACGCGGCCTACCTCGCGGACCTGAAGTCGCGTGCCGAGGGGTTCGGCCTGAAGAACGTGCTCATCATGATCGACGGCGAGGGCATGCTCGGCGCGCCCGACGCCGCCGTGCGCACCACTGCGGTCGAGAACCACAAGCCGTGGATCGATGCGGCAAGAACACTCGGCTGTCATGCGATCCGCGTCAATGCCGCGAGCCAGGGCGAATTCGCCGAGCAGCAGAAGCTCGCCGCAGACGGCCTCCGCCGCGTGGGCGAGTACGGGGCGACGCAGGGCATCAGCGTCATCGTGGAGAACCACGGCGGGCTGTCGAGCAACGGCGAGTGGCTGGCCGGCGTGATGAAGCTGGTGGGCATGCCGGGCGTGGGCACGCTGCCGGACTTCGGCAACTTCCGCGTCAGCCGCGACATCGAGTACGACCGCTACAAGGGCGTTGCCGAACTGATGCCGTACGCCAAGGGCGTGAGCGCGAAGACGCACGACTTCGACGCGCAGGGCAACGAGACGCAGATCGACTATCGGCGGATGCTCGACATCGTCATCGCGTCGCCGTATCGCGGCTTCATCGGCATCGAATACGAAGGCAACACCCTTGGCGAGCCCGAGGGCATCAAGGCCACCAGGGCGCTCCTGGAACGCCACCTGCAGGGATATCTGTGATCGCACGCTTCTCCGCCGCCATCCTGGCCGTCGCCCTCTCGGGGGCGATGGCCTCGCCCTCCTTTGCGCAGACGCCGGCGCAGCAGCCGGCCCCGATGCCGTTCGCGCCCGGCGTGCGGTACGACGCCTCGATTCCGACGCTGCAGCAGGTGCTCGGCTACGCACCAGGCGAGGCGATCACGCCGCCGGATCGCGTGGTGGCCTACCTGGAGGCACTGGCGAAGGCGGCCCCGACGCGGACCCGCCTGATCGAGTACGGCCGCACATGGGAGGGGCGTCCGCTCGTGGTGCTGATCGTGGCGTCTGCAGAGCGCATGGCGCAGCTCGACGCGGTGCAGCGCGGGCTGCAGCGCCTCGCCGACCCGCGCGTGCTCGCCGCGGGCGAGGGAGAAGCCCTCGTCGATTCACTGCCGGTGGCGGTGTGGCTGATGCACGCCGTGCACGGCAACGAGATCTCCTCGGTGGACGCGGCACTGCTCGAGGCGTACCACCTGCTCGCCGCGCAGGACGACCCGCAGGTCACGCAGATCCTGCGCGAGACGCTGGTCCTGATCGATCCGCTCGAGAACCCCGACGGTCGTGCGCGGTTTGTGGCTTCCAACACGCAGGCATCCGGACCGTGGCCGGACCCGGAGCCATTCTCTGCCGAGCACAATGAACCGTGGCCGGGTGGTCGCGCGAATCACTACCTGTTCGACATGAACCGCGACTGGTTCGCGCAGTCTCAGTCGGAAACGCGTGGGCGCACGAAGTTCTTCCTGCAGTGGTATCCGCAGGTGGTGGTGGACCTGCACGAGATGGGCGGCGATTCGAGCTACTACTTCGCGCCGCCGGCCGACCCGCTCAACCCGCACATCACGCCGCGGCAGGTTCACTGGTTCAACGCCATCGGGAAGGCCAACGCCGCGCGGTTCGACGAGCGCGGGTTTGCCTACTTCAATCGCGAGGTGTTCGACTCGTTCTTCCCGGGATACGGCGAGTCGTGGCCGATCTTCCACGGGTCGATCGGCATGACCTACGAGATGGCGTCCTCGCGCGGTCTCGTGTGGCGGCGCACCGACGGCGACGAGCTGACCTATCGCGACGGCGTGCTGCGCCACTTCACGTCGGCCATCACCACGCTGCACACGTCAGCGGTCAACCGGCAGGCACTGCTGCGCGACTTCCTCGAGTATCGCCGCAGCGCGATCGCGGAAGGGGAGAAGGGACGGACCCGCGCATGGCTCGTGCCCGTGGGGCCCGACCCGGCGCGCGCGCACCGGTTCGCGACGCTGCTGCGCGATCAGGGCTTCGATGTCCTCCAGTCGGCCGATGCGATCACCGTCGGCAGGCGCACGCTCGCCGCCGGCACGTACGTGGTGCCTGCCGCGCAGCCTGGCGGGCGCCTGCTCCAGAACCTGCTCGATCCCGCGATCGCGCAGCCTGAGGCCTTCGTGAAGGAGCAGGATCGCCGTCGGCGCAAGCGGCTGCCGGATCAGATGTACGACGTCACGGGCTGGCACCTGCCGTCGGCGTACGCGGTCGACGTGGTCTCCTTCGACAGGCCCGTCTCCACGCTGCGGACCACGGCCGTCGTGGCGCCGCAGGCGGTCTCGCTTCCTGCCGCGAAGGTGGGCTACGTGCTGCCGTGGGGGCTCGGCACCGCGCGTCTCATGGTGGCCGCGCAGGCGGCCGGCCTGCGCGCGCGGTTCGCGGACGAGAGCTTCACGCTCGGCGGACGCACGTATCCGCCGGGGACGGCGCTGTTCCGCACGGCCGAGAATCCGGGCGACCTGCCCGCCACGTTGTCGCGACTCGTGACCGAGCACCACGCGGACGTCGTCGCGCTCGACTCGGCATTCACGGAAACAGGCATCTCGCTCGGCAGCAACCTCGTGGTGCCCCTGAAGACGCCGCGCGTGCTGATGGCCTGGGACTCGCCCGTGTCGTCGCAGAGCGCCGGCTGGGCGCGTTACGTCCTCGAGCGCCGCTTCGGCCAGCGGGTCACGGTCGTGCGCATGAGCGCGATGGGGATGGCGGACCTGACGCGCTTCGACGTTCTCGTGCTCCCGTCGGGCAACTACACGCAGGCGCTCACCGGGCCGAACCTGCAGCGCGTCAAGGACTGGGTGAGTGCGGGCGGCACGCTCGTGACGATCGCCGAGGCGACCCGGTGGGCCACGCGCGACGGCGTGAGCCTGCTCGACACCACGCCGGAACGGCGCGACGGCCGCCCCGAGTCGTCGGGCAGTGCGCCGGCTGCCGGCGGGCAGGGCAACAGCGGAAACGCACGCCCGTCCGGCGGGAGCGCTCCCGCGACGGCGAGCGCAGAACCCGGCAAGCCGATAGACATCGAGAAGGCCACGCAGCCGCGCGACGAGGCGCCGGTGTCGACATCGGGCGCGCTGATGCGCACCAACGTCGATACCGAGCACTGGCTGGCCGCAGGTACGGGCTCCAGCCTGCACGTGATGGTCGAAGGCACCCGCGTGTTCTCTCCGATCACGCTCGACAAGGGGCGCAACGTGGCCACCTACGCGACGGGAGACGATGCGGTGATTGCGGGCCTGATGTGGCCCGAGGCGCGCACCCAACTCGGGAACAAGGCCGCCGTGATCGTGCAGCCGCGCGGCCGCGGACACGTGGTGGCGTTTGCCGAGGACCCCAACTTCCGCGCGTTCACGGAGGGTACGGAACTCCTCTTCATCAACGCGATCCTGCTCGGCCCGGCACACTGAATGCCGAATGCCGGGCTACAGAGGTTGTGAAGCCATCGCGTCTCGGCGCGGGTGGCGCCGGACGGGGTCGCCCCGCCCGCGCGCAGGCGCGTCAGTCGTACAAGGGCCGTTCGCGCCGAGGACGGGTGGGGCTGTCCGGCGACAGGACCCGCGCCTTCCCGAATGCGCGCGATGGCTTCACAGCCTCTACAGCCGTCGCATGAAGACCAGCGCGACGGCGGGGCCGCCTTCCTCGCCGTGCGGGGCGTAGATGGGACGGTCGCCCGCGGCGACGAATCCGCACGCCTGGTAGAACCGGATCGCCCCCATGTTGCCCGGCATCACGGCCACATCGAGATGTCGGGCGCCGGCCACTCGCGCCTGCGCCACGCTGTGGGCCACGAGCGCGCGGCCCACGCCCTCCCGCTGGTGCGGCGGATCGACGTGCAGCGTGTACAGCTCGCAGGCCGACGCGTCGTGCGCGCTCCGTCCGGTGCCTGCCGCGCCGACCACCTGTTGATCGCATTCGGCCACCGCGAACCCGAACCAGCCCTCCGCGGGGGCGACCTCGCGGCGCACGCGCGCGGGCGCATGGAAATGCGCGACCACCCGGGCGACGTACTCATCGGTGACCAGTCCCGCGTAGGCGCGGCTGGCCGCGCGAGTACACACCGCAGCAATCGCCTCGGCATCGTCCTCGACGGCCTGTCTGATCATCACGCCCCGCATGCCACTGGTATGATGCGCCTGCTTTCCGACCGTCACGCCCATGCCCATGCCATCGTCCCTGCCTTTCGGCTGTAGCTCGCGCGCGGTGCGCGCGTCGTTCCTGACCGGTCTCGCCCTGGGGACCCTCGTCATCGGCACTGCCGCGTACGCGCGTGCAGCCGATCCGGGTCAGCCGGCGGGCATCGTCGTCCCCGCCGCGCAGAAGGTCACGTCACCGAAGGAGCAGTTCGGCTTCGCGATCGGCGATGACTACCAGCTTGCGACGTACGAGCAGCTCAGCGCCTACTGGCGCAAGCTCGACGCCGAGTCCGACCGCCTGACCGTCGTCGACATCGGCAGGACGGCCGAGGGCCGTACGCAGCTGATGGGCATCGTGACGTCACCGGAGAACCACCGCAGGCTGGATCGGCTCAAGACGATCGCGCGGCGGCTGGCGCTGGCCGAGGACGTCGTCACGGAGGCCGATGCGCGTGCCCTCGCGACGGAAGGCAAGGCGGTCGTGTGGATCGACGGCGGCCTGCACGCCAACGAGACGCTCGGCGCGCAGCAGCTCATCGAGACGATGTACCAGTTCGTGAGCGGCAACGACGCCGAGACGCTGCGCATCCTCGACCAGGTCGTCATCCTCTTCGTGCACGCCAATCCCGATGGGCACGACCTCGTGGCCAACTGGTACCTGCGCGAGCGCGATCCCCTGAAGCGGTCGCTCGACGACCTGCCGCGCCTGTACCAGAAGTACGCCGGACACGACAACAACCGCGATTCGTACATGACCGCGCTCGCCGAGACGTCCAACATGAGCCGTCAGCTCTTCCGCGAGTGGTTCCCGCAGATCATGTACAACCACCACCAGACGGGCCCGATCGGCACGGTGATGTTCGCGCCGCCGTTCCGCGATCCGTTCAACTACGTCTTCGATCCGCTGATCCCCACGAGCATCGATCTCGTCGGCGCGGCGATGCACACGCGGTTCGCGGCGGAGGCCAAGCCCGGGGTCACGACGCGTCGCGGCGCCAACTATTCCACGTGGTGGAACGGCGGCCTGCGCACCACCGTGTACTTCCACAACATGGTGGGCCTGCTCACCGAGACCATCGGCAACCCGACGCCGATGGAGATCCCGTTCCGGCCCGAGCGTCAACTGGCGAGCACCGATCTCCCGTATCCGATCGAGCCGCAGACGTGGCACATGCGCCAGAGCGTCGACTACTCGGTGACCGCCAATCGCGCCGTGCTCGACGTGGCCGCGCGCTATCGCGAACAGTTCCTCTTCAACATCTGGCGCATGGGCCGCAACTCGATCGAGCGCGGCCAGCGCGACACGTGGACGACGTATCCGAGGCGCGTGCAGAAGGTGCGTGAAGCGGTTGGTGCGAACGCCGCGCCCGCGCGTGGCGCGCGCGGCATGGCGAGTCCGCCGCGCGTGTTGTTCGACTCCGTGCTGCGCGACCCCGCGCTGCGTGACGCGCGCGCCTACGTCCTGCCGTCGGATCAGCCCGACTTCCAGACGGCGATCGCGTTCGTCAATACGCTGATCCGCGCGGGCATCACCGTACATCGCGCGGGCAGCCCGTTCTCCGCGCAGGGGAAGACGTATCCGGCGGGTTCGCTCATCGTGAAGACGGCGCAGGCATTCAGGCCGCACGTGCTCGACATGTTCGAGCCGCAGGATCACCCCGACGACTTCCAGTATCCCGGCGGTCCGCCCATCCCGCCCTACGACAGCGCGGGCTGGACGCTCGCCTTCCAGATGGGCGTGCAGTTCGATCGCCTGCTCGACGGACTCGACGGATCGTTCGAGCGCGTGGCCGACGAGCTCACGATTCCCGCGGGCACCGTGACAGGGCCCCCCAACGCGACGACGTACGTGTTCTCGCACGCGAGCAACCAGGCGTTCCGTGCCGTCAATCGGCTGCTGGCTGCGGGCGACAGGGTCGAACGCCTGCCCGACGGCCAGTTCCGCGTGTCGGCGACCCGCCAGACGCGCGCGCGGCTGTCGGACATCGCCACGGCGACGGGCGTCTCGTTCGAAGGCCGCACCGGCGCGGCCACGCCAGCGGGGCACGTGTTGAAGCGCGTGCGGCTGGCGCTCTGGGATCGCTACGGCGGATCGATGCCGTCCGGCTGGCTGCGCCTCGTGCTCGAACAGTTCGAGTTCCCGTACGAGGTCGTGTACGTCCCGCAGATTGACGCCGGCGAGCTGAAGACAAAGTTCGACGTACTGATCCTGCCCGACGGCGCGATCCCCGATCCGGCGCGCGGTGGCTTCGTGCCTCGTGCGCCGCGCGTCGAGGCCATCCCCGAGGAGTTCCGATCGCGCATCGGATCGTTCTCGACGACCACCACGCTGCCACAACTGCGCGCGTTCCTCGAGGGTGGCGGGCAGGTGCTGTCGATCGGCGGCTCGACGTCGCTTGCGACACACCTCGGCCTGCCGGTAGGCAACAAGCTCGTCGACGGCGCCGGTGCGCCGCTCGCCGACGAGCAGTACTACGTGCCGGGATCGGTGCTCCGCGTGAAGGTGGACACGGCGCACGCGCTGTCGCAGGGTCTGCGCGCAGACACCGACGTGTACTTCGACAACAGCCCGGTGTTCACGCTGCCGGCCGACGCGCAGGCCAGGGGACTCACGCCGATCGCGTGGTTCGATTCGGCCACGCCGCTTCGCAGTGGATGGGCGTGGGGCCAGCAGCACCTGCAAGGTGGCGTCGCGATCGCCGAAGCCAGGGTCGGCGCGGGCCGCCTCGTGCTCTTCGGCCCGGAGATCACGTTCCGCTCCCAGCCGCACGGCACGTTCAAATTCCTCTTCAACGGGATTTTGCGACAGTAGAATCCTGTCGGGCACCGGGCACCGGGCACCGGGCACCGGGCACCGGGCACCGGTCTGACGGTCGTAGGGGCACCCCTTGTGGGTGGCAGCACCACGGGCTGAAGCCCGTGGCATCCATTCCGGTTGCCGGTTGTCGGGTTGCCGACTGGCCCGTCCACCCCCGTGCTACATCGTGTGATGTGGGGGTGGCGGCAGGACCGGGAACGGGCCCGGCCCATCGGTGTCGCGCCTGACGCGCGGGCGCTGCTTGTCCTGATACATGTGCACGTCGGCCGTGGCGAGGAGCGCCTCTGCCGACTCGCCGTCTGCGGGGAAGACGGCGGCGCCGATGCTGACGGTCACAGAGAAGGTGCGACCGTCCGGCAGACGCATGGTGTGGGCGGCGATCCGTGCCTGGAGATCGCGAAGGCGCTCTTCCGCTTCCTTGCGCCGGCAGTCGGCGAGAACCACGACGAACTCGTCTCCGCCGTAGCGCGCGCAGACGTCGTACGGACGCACGGCCTGGCGCAGCACCGTCGCGAGTTCTCGGAGCGCGGCATCGCCGACCTGGTGCCCGTCCCTGTCGTTGAGCGACTTGAAGTCGTCCACGTCGAGGAGCAACAGTGCGAGCCGCGACGCCTGTCGTCCGGCGCGCGCGAGCTCCTGCGTGAGGTGCATCCACAGGAAGCGCGTGTTCGGCAGGTCCGTCAGCGGATCGGTGAGCGCTTCGGCCTGCGCGCGCGACAACTGCAGCGCGTGACTCAGTGCGGGCCCGGCCTGCCGCGCCACCATCTCGAGCAGCCGGCACTCGTCGGCCGTGTAGCACTCCGGCGTCACGTGGTAGACGGCCAGTGCACCCACCAGATCGTTCCGCTCACCGAGGAGCGGGCACACGATCGACGATCGGAGTCGCGTGGTCTCGTGCGTCGTCCCGGCGATGTACGCCTGCGGATCCACGTTGGCCACCGCGCGCTTGTCGCGCACCGCCTGACCGAATACTCCCGCGTCGACGCCGACGCGCACCGCGGAGAGCAGCTCGGCGTCGAAGCCCTCGGCAAAGACCGCCGTGAAGGCGCGCGACGCGCTGTCATAGAGATACAGCGCCACGCTCGAGTACGGGATCACGCGACGGAGTTCGCGCGCGAGCAGTCGCGCCGTGCCGTCCACGCCGAGACCAGCCGAGATGCCCTGCGAGATCTCGAAGAGCGCGGCGTCTTCGCGGTGGGCGGAGACGATCGACACGAGCGACGACCCGGTGGGCACCTCGCGCGCGGCGCCATCGAGCGTGGGCAGGAGCGCGATGAACCGATCCACGAGTTGCGGGTCCAGCGACCTGCCGGCTTCCTCGCGCAGGACGGCCATGGCGGCCTCACCGGTCAGCCGTTCGCGATACGGCCTGTCGCTCACGAGCGCGTCGTAGTGATCGACAACGGCCAGCACGCGCGCGCCGACTGGAATCGCATCCTGCTGCAGCCCCTCCGGATAGCCCTTGCCGTCCCATCGTTCGTGGTGCGCGCGGACGAACGCGGCGACAGCATCCGGCAGCGGCAGGCCCGCGATCAGGTCGGCACTCACTTGCGGATGGATGCGGATCTTGTGGAACTCCTCGACCGAGAGGGGTCCTGGCTTGGACAGGATGTGCGCCGGAACCGCGAGCTGGCCCACGTCGATCAAGAGGGCGGCTGTCCGCAGGGCTTCGACGTCGGCCGACGGCAGGCGGCTCGCTTCCGCCAGCGCCACGGCCCACGATCGACGTCGGTGCAGGCGTCGTCCGGAGGGATCGTGCTTGGTGTCGATGGCGCCAGCGAGCGTCTCCACGAGTGCCGCCGATGCCGTGTCGTGCGCGTCGCTCCGACCCGTGTCGCGCCGCCCCGTGGCGGTGGCGCCGGACCCGAGGCTCGCCAGGCCCGCGCCCAGGGCCACACCAAGGACGAACGCCCCTGTGACGGTCCATCCGGCGGCGACCAGCAGCACGCCACCGAGGACGCACGCGGCCGTCACGGGCCGAAACAGGGCGGGATCGAGGACGCGAGACACGGAATCGTCAAGTATGGCGCGCTTCGATCGCGCCCGCAATGCACGGGTCTTGACGCGCCGGGGGGCCGGTGGCAGTGTTGAATGGATGGTCGTGACGCTGGCGACCCGGCTTCGGGCGTTGTGGCTGCTGTGTCTGCTGGTCGTTGGACCCGCCGGCCCGCTGGGCCTGATCCTCTCCGGTCATGCCGCCGGCGAGAACACGCACGTCCTCAGCATCGTCCACGATCCTGCCGACCATGGCATCGCACCCGGTGCGCTGCCCGAGGGTAAGCAGGAAGAGCCGTGCCTGTTCTGTCAGGCGGCCTCGTCACTGAGCATCGGGTGCCTCGAATCGGCCGCGACATTCGTCGCGCCAGACAGGTCCGCAGTCAGCTGGATCGACTCGCAGGCCGCCGCGCCGCGCGCGGCCGTGCGATCCGGCCTTCCCGCCCGCGCACCACCCGCACACGCCTGACCGGCATCGCGCCGACCGTTCGCGTCCTTCATCTCGAATACCGGGTTCTGGTGCCGCGTCGCAGTCGCCGGCACCGGCGGGTCGCCATGGCGTACCCGCTTGCGGTGATCGTTCATCGCCCTGCGTGGAGTGTGCTCCTCATGATGTGCTCTGGCATTGCTTCGGCTGCCGTGCGACGTCCGTGGACCGGTCGTGTCCTCGCGCTGTTGCTGGTCGTCTTCCTGTTTCCACGTCTCGCGTCAGCGCAGCCGTCACCACGCGAGGTGCGCGGCACCGTCGTTGCCGGCGAGACGAGGACGCCGCTGCCCGGCGTCACCATCACTCTCGAAGAGCGCGGGACGGTCGTCGTCACGGACGAGAATGGCGCCTTCGTCCTGCCGGTTTCCGCGTCGGGCGTCATCCACGTCAGGGCGAGCGTGCAGGGGTTCCTGCCCGTGCGGCACGAGGTTGCGCTGACGGGCCCGGTGGCGCCACTGGAGTTCGTGCTGCAGGACGATCTCCACTACGCCGAGGCCATCACCGTGGGTCCGGCGCCACGCGACCCCTTCGAGTCCTACCAGCCGACAACGGTGCTGTCGGGGCAGGAGCTGGATCTGAAGACCGACGGGTCGCTCGGTGCGCTGCTGAAGAACGAGCCCGGCGTGGCCGAGCGGTCGCTCGGCCCGGGGCCCTCGCGTCCTGTCATCCGAGGGCAGGACGGTGACCGCGTGCTGATCCTGCAGAACAGTCAGCGCACCGCGGACCTCTCCAGCCAGTCCGGCGATCATGGCGTGCCGATCAATCCGGCCGCGGCGACGCAGGTCGAAGTGGTGCGCGGTCCCGCGACGCTGCTCTATGGGCCCAACGCCATCGGCGGTCTCGTCAACGTCATCTCGAATCAGATTCCGACAGCACCAGTGACGCGCGTGACGGGCGCCACGCAGGTGGATGTGGCGAGCAACGCCAGCCAGGCGAGCGTGGCCGGTGACCTCACGGTCGGCAACGGCGCGTGGGCGATGAACATCGGCGCGTCTGGCCGTCGCGCAGGCGAGTACGACACGCCCGAGGGCAAGGTCGACAACACGCAGTCGCGCGCGGCGTTTGCCAACATCGGCGTGTCGCGCACTTCGGAGCACGCCTACCTCGGGGCCGGTGTGCAGATCGACGACACGAAGTACGGCGTGCCCGTGATCGAAGGCGGCGAGATCTCGCTCACGCCGCGGCGGCAGGTGTACGGCGTGCGCGGCGAAGCGCGCAATCTCGACGGGCTGTTCTCGTCTGTGCGCGGCTCCGTGTCGTATCACCGCTATCGCCACGACGAGCTCGAAGGTTCCGAAGTGGGCACGAGCTTCGAGAACGACATGGTCGACGTCGACGTGCGCGCCATGCATCGTCCCGTGGGTCGATTGACGGGCACCGTGGGTGTGTCGGGCTACGCGCGGCAGTTCTCGGCCGATGGCGCGGAAGCGCTGTCGCCGCCCGTCGACCAGAAGGTGCTCTCGGCCTTCAGCTATCAGGAGCTGTCGTGGTCGCACGCCACGGTGCAGTTCGGCGCACGGTTCGATCGCGCAGACTACCAGCCCGAGGGTGGCCTCCGGCCGCGCACGTTCAACAACGTGTCGTTCTCACTGGGGTCGCTGGTGCGCCCCACCGAGCAGAGCACGCTGGCGGTGAGCTTCGCGCGCGCGGCGCGCAATCCGGCACTGGAAGAGCTCTACTTCCACGGACTGCACGCCGGCAACTTCTCGTTCGAGGTCGGCAACGACGACCTGCGCTCGGAGATCGCGTACGGGCTCGACGTCTCCTATCGCGTGCGTCTGAAGCGCGTGTCGGCCGAGGTCACGTACTTCAACAACACGGTGAACGACTACATCTTCCGCAGCCCGCTCGGCGAAGAGGCGTACGAGGCGCGGTTCGGCGGTGGTGACGATCACGACCATGACCACGATCATGACGATGATCACGGCGGGCATGGACATGACGAGGAGCTTCCGATCGTCGAGTTCGTGGGTCGCGACGCGCGACTGCAGGGCGTGGAAGCGCACGCCGACATCGACCTCGGCGCGGGGCTGCACCTCGAACTCGGTCTCGACTCGGTGCGCGGGACGCTGCGCGATTCAGGCGACCCGCTGCCGCGCGTCCCGCCGGTGCGCATCATCGGTGGCCTGCAGTACCACCGCAACGCGTGGCAGGTCGGCGGCCAGGTGCTGACCGCACGCGCGCAGCGCCGCACGTTCGACATCGAGACACCCACGGACGGCTACACCACGCTCCGCCTGTTCGGCGCGTACTCGGTGCAGGCAGGCAGGCTGCTGCACACCGTCTCGGCGCGCTTCGACAACGCCACCGACGTGCTGTACCGGAACCACCTCAGTCTCGTGAAGGACATCGTCCCCGAGATGGGCCGAAACGCGAGGGTGGTGTGGAGCGTGAAGTTCTGAACGTCATCGGCAACCGGCAACCGGCAACCGGCAACCGGACACGGCACGCCGGGTAGCGGGGACCGAAGACGCATGTCCCCGACTGACCGGTTGCCCGTTGCCGATTACCGGTTGCCGGATTACAACCGGCTGTCCCAGAGTGGTTCGGCGACGCCGCAGGTGTGGTTCTCGTAGCGAGCCATGACGAACAGCGCATCCGACAGGCGATTCAGGTAAGCCACGACGTACGCACCAATCGTCTCCTGGCGTCCGAGCGCGATGACCTCGCGCTCGGCGCGCCGGCAGATCGTGCGCGCCACGTGCAGGTGCGCCGCGCCGCGCGCACCGCCGGGCAGCACGAAGTTCTCGAGCGGGCCGACCACCTCATTGAGCTCGTCCATCAGGCCTTCGAGCGCATCGACGTGCCGTTGCGCGATTTGCGGGAGCGCGAAGCGCGTCTTGTCCTCTTCGAGGAAGCACAGGTCGGAGCCGAGGTGGAACAGCTCGTTCTGGATCATGGGCAGCACCGCGGCCAGTCGTGGTACGAGCCCCCCGGCCAGCGCGACGCCAAGCACCGAGTTCAACTCGTCGACGGCGCCATACGCCGCCACGCGCAACGAGTCCTTCGCCACCCGCTGCCCACCTCCGAGTCCCGTCGTCCCATCGTCTCCCTTGCGCGTGTAGATGCGTGTCAGTCGGGGCATGAGGACGATCGTACGACGCGAGGGTTCCTTCCGCGCCCGGCCGGTCGCCTCCCACCGCTCGATGGTGTGTGATCGGTTGCCGGTCTGTCTTGCGCTGTATCGTGTCCTGATGATCGTCGGTCGACTGGCGCCCACTCCGTCGGGGTTGCTGCACCTGGGGAACGTGTGTGCGTTCGGCGGCGCGTGGCTGTCGGCGCGCGCGGCCGGTGGACGGCTGTTGTTGCGAATCGAGGACGTGGACCGCGAGCGCGCGCGACCCGATGTGGAGCAGGCGCTGCGCGACGACATGACATGGCTCGGGCTCACGTGGGACGACGAGACCATGCGGCAGTCGCGGCGCGACTACGGGCAGGGGCTTGCGCGACTTGCGCCGCGGACGTATCGCTGCCGGTGTACGCGGGCGATGCGCGCAGCGCCGTTGCCGCTGGGCGCAGGATGTCAGGGCCACTGCGCGGATCGCGACCACACCGACGGCGCGATCCGGTTTCGCCTGGAGCCTGGCGAGATGACGTTCGTCGACCGACGATGGGGGACGCAACGAGCAGATCCGAGGGCGTTCGGCGATCCGGTCCTCGTGCGGAGCGACGGTCTCGTGTCGTACAACCTGGCCGTGGTGGCCGACGATGTCGCCGATGGTGTGAACGACGTGGTGCGAGGCAGCGACCTGCTGGCGTACACGGCCGTGCAGGTGCAGCTGTGGGAAGCCCTTGGCGCGCCGCCGCCGCGTTGGCTGCACACGCCGCTCGTCCTCGGTGCCGATGGAAGGAAGCTCTCCAAATCGCACGGGTCTGCCCACGTGGGTGCGCTGCGCGACGCCGGCGCCACGCCGGCCGACGTGTGGGGTCTCGTCCTGCCCTGGCTTGGCGTATCGGACGCCACGTCGCTCGATGCGGCTCTCGACCGATGGAAGCCAACGGCGGGCCCACTCGGACCTGTGGAATGCCGAATGACGAATGCCGAATGACGGCCGCGACGTCTCGGCGTACAGGCCCGACCGTGTGTGGGTCAACGCGCGGCGACGGGCACGCCGCGTTTGGTCACGCCGTCGACGCCTTCGATGGTCTTGATCGACGGCGCGGGCATGCTCTGCTGCAGACGCGCCGCGGCAGCTTCGGCGCCGCGCATCACGCGCAGGATGTTGCCGCTCGCGATCTTCGCGAGGTCCTCGTCGGAGTACCCTCGCCGCGCGAGTTCGGCAAACAGCGCCGGATACGTGCTCACGTTCTCGAGCCCCTGCACGACCGACGTGATGCCGTCGAAGTCGCCGCCGACGCCGATGTGGTCGATGCCCGCCACCTTGCGGATGTGATCGATGTGGTCGGCCACCTGCACGAGCGTCGCGCGCGGCGCGGGATTGGCCTGCTTCCACGCGTCGATCCCGGCCTGCGCGGCGGCTGCGTTGCCGCCGTGCTGCGCCTGCAGCAACTGCGTCTGCGTCTGGAGGCGTGCGCCGTAGTCGGCGACGTCCTGCGAGACGAATCCCGGCACGAACGTCGCCATCACGATACCGCCGTTGCCGGTCAGCGACTGCAGGACCGCATCGGGCACGTTGCGCGGCACGTCGCAGAGTGCGCGCGCGTTGGAGTGCGAGAAGATGACCGGCGCCTGCGACACCCGGATCGCGGCAGCCATCGTGTCCGGCGACGTGTGGCTCAGGTCCACCAGCATGCCGAGACGATTCATCTCGCGGACGACCTCTGCACCGAACGCAGACAGCCCGCCGATCTTCGGGTTCGCGGCCGTCGACTCCGCCCACGGCGTGTTGCGCGAGTGCGTCAGCGTCATGTACCCGGCGCCGATGCGGTGCAGCATGCGGAGCGTCGCGAGCGAGCTGTCGATCGAGTGGCCGCCTTCGACGCCCATCAGCGACGCAAGCCGACCGTCGCGCATCGCCCGCTCCGCTTCGTCTGCCGTGCGCACCAGCGTGAACACCGCGGGGTAGCGCCGCGCCATCTCGACAACGGCGTCCATCTGCTCGAGCGTCGCGCTCACGGCGGCGTCGCCCTGCAGATCGGCAGGCACGTACACCGACCAGAACTGCGCGCCGACGTGTCCCGTGCGCAGGCGCGGGATGTCGGTCATGAGTTGCGGCTGCGACTGCGCGACGTCGATGCGATCGAAGTCGTACGCCACGCGCTGCCGCATCTCCCACGGCAGGTCGTTGTGCCCGTCGAACACGGGCGACGCCTTCAGCACACGGTCCACGCGCGCGACCACGTCTCCGCCCTGTTCCGTGGCGGCATGCTCGGCCGACGGCGACGCCCCGCATCCGGCGGCGAGCGTGACCATGCACGCACACGCGCTTGCGGCGATCGCGTACGTGATTGACGACGGGACGGAGCGGGGCGAGGAGGTGTGTGCCATGGGAGTTCGCGGGTCAGACGCGACGGATGTCGGCGAGCGTGCGCCGCAGTTCGGCGCGGAAGTCGGGGTGCGCGATGCTGACGAGCATCTCGCCCCGTTCGCGGATCGATGCGCCGTGCAGGTTGACGGCGCCGTACTCGGTGACCACCCAGTGGACGTGCCCGCGCGTGGTCACCACGCCGGCGCCAGGCTTCAGCGAACCGACGATGCGGGAGAGCGTGCCCCTGGCGGCGGTGGACGGCAGCGCGATGATCGGTTTGCCGCCCGGTGAGAGCGCGGCGCCGCGGATGAAATCCATCTGTCCGCCGATGCCCGAGAATATCCGGTAGCCGATCGAGTCGGCGCAGACCTGGCCCGTGAGGTCGATCTCGATCGCCGAGTTGATCGCCACCACGCGCGGGTTGCGCCGGATCTGCGCCGTGTCGTTCGTGCGGTCGCACGGGTGGAACTCCACCTGCGGGTTGTCGTCCACGAAATCGAACAGGCGCCGCGTGCCGTTGACAAACGACGTCACGGTGCGGTTGGGATGGACCACCTTGTGCCGGTTGGTGATGACGCCGTTCAGCTGAAGATCGACGAGACCATCCGAGAACATCTCGGTGTGGACGCCGAGGTCCACCTTGTTGCCCAGGCGGCGCAGGACGGCGTCGGGGATGCCGCCGATGCCCATCTGCAGCGTCGAGCCGTCTTCCACGAGATCCGCGACGAGCGCCCCGATCGCGGCCTCGACGTCCGTTTCGGCGGCCGTCGCGTGTTCGTGCAGCGGCCGATCGTTGGCGATGAACGCGTCGAGCCGGCTCACCGGCACGACCACGTTGCCTCGCGTGCGCGGCATCTGCGTGTTCACTTCCGCGATGACGAGCGCGGCCGTGTCGGCAGCGGCGCGCGCGGCATCGACGGACGTGCCGAGCGTACACAGGCCGTGGCGATCCGGCCGCGACAGCGTGAGCAGCGCGGCATCGAGCTTCACGCGCCCGTGCTGGAACAGCCCCGGGATGTCCGAGAGGAAGATCGGCACGTAGTCCGCGCGGCCGTCGGCGATCGGCCCCCGCAGGGGCGCGCCCGTGAACAGCGAGACGGACCGGAAGCGGCCTTCCTGTCCGGCGTCGGCGAACGGGGCGGGCCCTGCCGTGTGCAGGTGGTAGACGGTGACACCTTCGAGATCGGTGCGCCGCGCGAGCGCTTCGAGGAGCGTGGTCGGCGTGGCCGCCGCGCCGTGAACGAACAGCTTCATCCCGCTGCGAATGCCGGCCACGGCATCGTCTGCAGCCACGGCACGCGAGGACCAGTCCGAAGTCATGACACGTATTCTGGATCACCGGCGCGGGGAGCGCTGCCGCATCGGGGAATCGACGCGATAGGATTGGCGGCATGACAGTGCGTTCCCTCATGGCGGTGGCATGCTGCGCGGTCCTTCCGGCCGTTGCGTCGGCACAGGACATCAGCGTGCCCGCGGCGGTGCGGCAGAAGGTGGCGGCGCAGGCCGCGGCACTCACGCCACGACTCGTCGAGACGCGGCGCGACATCCATCGGCATCCGGAACTCGGCTTCCGCGAGACGCGCACGGCGGCGCTCGTCGTGGAGCGCCTGCGCGCACTGGGGTTCGACCAGGTGCGCGAGCGCGTGGGCGTCACGGGCGTGGTGGGCGTGCTGAAGGGCGGCAAGCCCGGCAAGGTCGTCGGTATCCGCGCCGACATGGACGCGCTGCCGATTCCCGAGCTGATCGACGTCCCGTACAAGTCGACGGTCCCCAACGTGAAGCACGCGTGCGGGCACGACGCGCACGTGTCGATCGGGCTCGGCGTGGCCGAAGTGCTGGCCGGGATGCGTGCGGAACTCCCGGGCACGGTCGTGTTCCTCTTCCAGCCGGCGGAGGAAGGCGACCCGGACGGCGGCAAGTCGGGCGCCGAACGCATGCTCGACGATGGCGTCTTCGCAGGCCCGTCTCCGGCGGCAGTGTTCGGGCTCCACGTGATGCCCACGCTGCAGGTGGGCACGCTCGGCGTCAACGTTGGTGCCGCGATGGCGAGCAGCAATCGCTTCACGCTGACGATCACGGGCAAGAAGACGCACGCCGCCTATCCGCACACCGGCATCGATCCGATCCCGATTGCCGCGCAGGTCGTCAACGCGCTGCAGACCATCCCGAGCCGGATGAACAACGCCGTCGAGCCGATCGTGATCTCGGTCGGGACCATCGATGGCGGCAATCGCTTCAACATCATCGCCGACAGCGTCACGCTCACGGGCACGGTCCGCACGCTCAGCAAGGGCGGCCCTGAGCGCGTGAAGGCGCTGATGGAGCGCACGATCAAGGGCGTGACCGATGCGTCAGGCGCCACGTACACGTTCGAATTCCCGAACGGCAACCCCGTGACGTTCAACGAGGAGACGCTGGCCAGCGCGAGCCTGCCAGTCCTCGCCGATGCGGTCGGCGGCCGCGATCGCATCATCGCCCCGCCGCCCCAGATGGGTGCCGAGGACTTCGCCCTCTACCAGCAGCGCATCCCCGGCCTGTTCTTCTTCCTCGGCGTCGCCAACCCGCAGAAGAACATCACCGCGATGATCCACACCGAGTACTTCGACATCGACGAAGACGCGCTCCCGATCGGCGTCCGCGCCCTCGCCGGCGCCGCGCTGGATTTTCTCTACAGGAAGTAGGCGGCCGACAGCGGCCGCTGTTCCGGATGGAGCGAACGGGCTTCAGGCCGTTCGGGGCGAGCCAGGGTGGCGGTCGGCCTGCTGGCCGCCTGGCTCCCCGCACGCCGCGCCACGCGCATCAATCCGTCGGTCGCGCTGAGAGCGGAGTAGCTCCCTATGGCCGCTCGGTTGCGCCGTCGACTCGAAGCGTGCCGCGCATGGTGGGGTGGTACGTGCAGACGTAGTCGACCGTGCCGCGCGTCTCGAGCGTGAGCGTCCACGATGCGTCCGGCGCGAGCAGGCCCGAGTCGAACGTATCGCCCCGACCCGTGGCCGTGTGCGGCATGAAGTCCTTGTTCACCCACACCACGCGGTCGCCGACGTGTGCGGTGACGACCGCGGGTGTGAAGGTCGACCCCTCGATCGTCACCGTGTGTACGACGGGTTCCGGCATCGCGCGGCACGATCCTGCAGACAGGAGCAGGGCCGACACCACGATGATTCGCACGGCTATCGCTCCAGTGCCGCCTGCACCTGCTTCGCGCGTTCGAGGTGCGCCACGAACGCCGGTCTGACCTTGACGAGCAGCGCCGCGAGATCCGCGTTCTTCGCGTTGGGCACGAGCGTCTTGTCCACCGCGTCGAGCACGGCCTGGTGATAGGCCACTTCCTGCGCGATGTACGCGCGATCGAACGCCGCGCCGCTGAGTGCGCGCAGACGGGCCAGGTTCTTGTCGCCCCCGTCCTTCAGGCTGCGGCTCGTCGGGTTGTCTTCAGGCGTGACCTTCAGGCGCGTCACCAGTTCGACCGCGGCCTTGTTGACGCCCGCATGATCGGTTTCCATCATCCTGCCGAACGCCTTCACGTCGGCGTGCGTGCCACGCGCGGCGGCCAGCGCGCCCGCATCGATGTCCACCTGGTTGGCCGTGACGACGATGGAGGCGATCTGTGCGTCAGTGGGGGCCTGCGCCAAAGCCACGGCCGGGACGAGCGCGAGGGCGCTCGCCAGTACGAATGTCGACGATCTCATCTGCAGTCTCCGGAATGAACGGCAGAGCACCGCAGCGCGGGAGTGCGCCGTGCGTGTGCCCTGCCTTCCGATCGATTGGATGCGCGCAACGGTGCCGCGTTCCCGTGTCGCGTCCGGCGCTCAGCGTGCGTTGTCTGGCGCGGATGATTCACTGCCCTGCGCCGCATCGGATGCAAGCCGAGCGAGGACGGTGACGACAATGCGGTCGCATCGCGCGCCGGCGAATCCGAAAATGCCGGCGGAGGCCACGTCCATGTCGCGCTCGAGCGCGGCGCGGAGCAACGCGCGCGCGCGGAACAGCCGCGTGCGCACGGTGCCGACGGGCAGCGACAGCGCGTCGGCGACCTCCTGGCTCGTCATCTCCTCGACGTCGCGCATGACGAAGACCGCGCGGAACGTCGCCGGCAGTTCGTCGATCCGCCGTTCGAGCAGCCGCCGAATCTCCGTCCGAAGAACGTAGCCGTCGGACGCCTCCGCAGCACTGGTCATCGCGCTTGTGTCTCCTGCGCGACCCTCGGGCGTGGCTGGCGTGAACGGCACGAGCACGGGGTGGGTGCGCTGCTTTCGCAGGCGCATCAAGGCCGTGTTCACGACGATACGGGTCAGCCACGTGGAGACCCGGGCGTCGCCACGAAAGCCGTCGGCATGCCTGTACGCCTCGATGTAGGCATCCTGCAGCACCTCCTCCGCGTCCGCATCGTCCTTGACGATCGCGCGGGCCGTACGGAAGAGACGCTGATTGTGCCGGCGCATGAGCGTCTCGAACGCCCCGTGATCGCCACCGGCAAGGCGCGCCAGCAGCGCCGCGTCCGGTTCGGTCGACTGGCTCGATGTCGCGTCGTTCTGGTGAATGGCCGGATTCATCGGCGAGGCTCCCCTACAGAGTAGATGCCGATGCCCTGTCCGGCGTTCCCGGGACCGTCGAACAGGCTGATACGCCCGGACCCTGCGCCTGTCGCCGATTCGTCAATTGGTCGGCCGACCGACAGCGCATCGGGCGACGCACGCCTGATTTTCCGCACAAATTCGCGTGGGCGGACGGCGCGGGGCCGGTATCAACGTTGCGTCACCGTAGACGCGCATGCCGGCCACGCCCGCCTCGTCCGCCCACCGCGAAAATGTCGAGCGACTCGGCAGGTGGCTCGATATCGAGCTCGCGGGGCGAGGCCTCCCGCCGCTCCTCGTCTTGGTCGGGCTCGGCGATGGTGCGGTCCTCGACGCGATCGGCCAGCGCGCGCCAGACACGCGCGTGCTCGCGCTCGAGCCCGACCCGCGCCGCGCGCGTGCGTTCCTGGACGACACCGAATGGCAGGACTGGCGAACGAGCGGACGTCTTGTCTACCTTGCCGACCCCGACTACGCCGGCGCCGACCAGGCGTGGCGGATCTTCCCGCCGGGCATGACGGTTCCTGTGGTGCTGCTGCACCCGGACGCGACGCCCACCGAGGGTCTGGCTCGCGCAGCGCAGCGCCTCAAGCAGATCGTCTTCGGTGTCACGGCCAACGCCGACGCCCGCCGTCGTTTCGCGCCCCGATATCTCGTCAACGCGATTCGCAACCTGCCGGCCATCGTCGCCGGCAGTGACGTCAGGCACCTGACCGACGCCTATCGCGGCATGCCGGCGATCGTCGCGGGCGCAGGCCCATCCCTCGACGCGGCGATTCGCACGCTGCGCACCATGCCGAACCGTGGTGTGCTCATCGCGTCCGACACGGCGCTGCGGCCGTTGCTCGCGGCCGGCATCGCGCCGACGCTCGCCGTCGCGCTCGACCCGAGTACGGAGAACGCGCGTCATCTGCTGACGCTGCCCGAGTGCCGGGACACCTGGCTCGTGAGCGAAGCAGCGCTCGACAGGGACGCCACATCCGTGTTCGACGGTCGGACGTTCTGGTTTCGCGCATCGAACCACCATCCCGGTCCGTGGTTGCGCGAGCTCGGCGTCGACATGGAACAGCTCGAAGTCTGGGGTTCCGTGCTCACGGGTGCTTTTCAGGTCGCCTGCCTCGCCGGGTGCGACCCCATCGTCTTCGTCGGCGCCGATCTGTCGTTCACCGACGATCGCCCGTACGCGCGTGGCACGACGCACGAACTCGCGTGGGCCGAGGCGACCGCGGCGGGTATCCCGCTGCGGAATGCATGGCGGACGATCGTCGAGGCAGGCCAACTCACGCCCGACCTGCGCGGCGACATGACGCGCGCGACGCCCGCGTTACTGTCGTTTCGCGATTGGATGGTGGCGCACGCGGCTCGGAGTGGCAGACGTATCGTCAATGCCTCCGGTGCCGGCATTTTCTTCGGAGACGGCATCGAACAGGCACCTCTCGGGGATGTGCTGTCGGACGTCGTATCGGTGCCGCCCGGGTCGGCGGTCGCGCGTCGATGGTCCGGCGTCAGGCCCACCGCGATCGCCGCGCAGGTGCGCAAGGTTCGCGCGACGCTGACCGCGGGCACTCCAGCGCCACTCCTGGCGGCGTGGCGCGAATTCAGCGGGGATGGCTTCGACGCCACGACCGTCGGCGTGGCGCTGGACGATGCGGCACAAGGACTCGAGAGACGTCGCCACGCACCTGTCAGATCGGTCCTCGACCCGTGGGCGCGACAGGACATGGCTGCGACACTGCTCGCGCTGGTGCAGAGACTGCCAGAGGCGATCGGCAGCAAACCGGCCGGCCTGCTGGGCCCGCTGGCCGTGGCACAGCCTGGCGAAGTGACGACGCGACTCACCGACGAGGAGCGCGCCGACGTCCTTCTGCGCGCGTGGGACCTGCTGGCGCGGATCTGTGACGTTACGCTTCACGAAGCCGACGATCTGGCGCTGCGCGACGTGAACGCCATCGGACTCGTGGGAGTCGGCGCGTCCTACGATTGGCCGTCCGACGTACGCTGGAACGTGGCCGTGTTCGAGGGACTGCTCGGCGACGTGTGGTCATCGGTGTCACGGCAGGCGACCCCGGCGCCCTCGATCCGCCTGTTGCCGGGCCTCGACGCCGCGGATCGCTCGCCGCGCCCGAACGCTGCGTGTGCGTGCGCGTTGCTGACGCTGGAGTGGCTGCGTTGTTCGGGGGTTGCGCCCGAGACGTGCGCGATGATCGCGGAATCGCTGCGTGCTGATGCCGCGTCGATCGCCTCTGACGGTCCGGCGTCCGTGAGACATGGTGCGGCCCTCGCGGTCGAGACGATCCGGCATCACGTCACTGGCGCACCGGATCTCCGCCTGTCGTTCGGCGGGCCAGTCGCATCGTTGTTGCACGCAGGCACGCTATCGGCCGACGTGCCGACGGACATGCCCGCGCGATTCACGTGTGACGCGTCTGGCGCGTTGCGATTGGCGGGACCTGACCTGTCCGCCATGGCCCGAACGGCGAGGCCGGGAGGTGCTGGCCCGCATCTCGAGTGTGGCGACGGACGCGTCGTGCGTCCGCGCCTCGTCACGCGCGACGGACGGACAGACGCCTGGTTCGTCGGGTATGGCGTTGCGGACGGCGTGGTCTGTGTCTCCCAGCACCAGCGCGAGAGCGTCCTGGTCGATGCCGACGGTCATGTGCGGCCGCACCGTGCATGGCCGCGGCCGATCAATCAGGAGTGCCGCTTCGGCGAGGATGGCGTGCTCGCGTGGGGCAGCGGATTCGCGTTGCCGACGGCATTGACGCCGCCCTACGTCATGTACCGCCGGCATGCTGCTGACCAGGTGACGATCGAGGAGTTGCCGTTCAGGCCCGCGTTCGGCACGTGGTGGCGAGGACGGATGTACTGGAGTGTCTTCTCGCGGCGCGATCCGTGGCGCGGTCTCGTGTCGTGGGCGCCGGACGAGGGCATGCGTGTGGAGCAGCCCGATCTGGTGGCGTGGGCCATCCTTCCGCGCGATGAGGTGCTCGAGATCCAGCCGTGCGACTTCTCGCCTCGCCTGGGATGGCGGCGCCGGCTTCAGACAACGGGCTGGAGACTTCGCCAGGACCGCACGCTCGAACCCCTCGCGCTCGGCCCTTACGGTTCAGCCGCATCGATCGCGACGGCAGGTCTGTGGACGGCGATCGCCCATCCCGACATCGACACCATCAGGCTCGAGTCGACGGACGGCCGTTCGCGCGCGCTCACCTGTCCCAGCCCGCTCGGCATCGCGTGGGCGGATTCGTCGTTGCTGGTCAGCACACTGTCATGTGATCTGCTGCTGTTCGACGGTCTGCTCGACTCGCTGGTGTGACGACGGGTGCTGCAGGTTGCGCGAGATCGCGTGATGTCTCGACCAGCACGTTGCAATCCAGGACGGTGAAGTCCTCGGCCGCCGCGCCGGCCGCCACGAGCATCGGCACGATCTCGTGGGCGGCCATGCTCGCCACCAGCACGAAGACGTCCTGCTGCGCACCGCACACGGTCGCTGCCGGGAGCAGTGGCAGCCCCGCGACGTGCGTGACATCCGGCATCGACGACACGAACGCGTCGACGGTGACGCCGATGCGTTCCAGCAGGCGATGCGCGATGCGCCCTGCGTCGCCGGCCCCCCAGATCATCAACCGCCGCCCTCGTCCGGCCTCGGCACGAGCGTGCAGCAACTGAAGCCGAAGAGCCTGCGCACGCCACCAGGCGCCCCACCGGGCGTCTCCCGGCTCGAGCCCGGCGCCGCGAGGCGCGAGCGCGGACAGGCGCTGGTGCATGGGCGCGCGCGTCTGGTTCCGATGCGGCGTGACCCTCGCGAACCGGGCGATGCGCTCGGCCAGCGTGCCGGCGCCCGGCATGCCGTGGCCCTCCATCTCCGGCTCGTACGTGTAGAGACACGTCGAGAGCAGGAACGCCAGGGCCTCGCGCCATATGTGCTGTCGCGCATCGTTGTCGCCGGCGACCAGCCACGCATCGACGACGCTCTGGCCCTTGGCCAGGTCCGTCACTTCGTGCGCCGCACCGCGACCACCGAGCAGCCAGCCGCCCATCGAGAGCACCGGGCGCTCGCGTGCCAGCGCTTCGTACAGCACCGTGGAGTTCACGGCCGCCACGCGATCGGACACGGCGAGTGCGTCGTCGATGGACACGTCGGCGCGCCACTGCCCGCGGATGCCGCTGTGGGCGAGCGCGCGTGTGAACGCCGCGCTTCTCGGGCACTTCGGATGCTGCTTGCCGAGCACGTACACGTCGGCGTGACCGCCGAGCCGAGCCAGCAACCACCGGAATGCGGCCTCGTTGGTGGGGAAGTGCGGCGAGAACATGTACTGCTGCGTGTCGCCATCGATCTGGCTGGCGAACAGCACCACGCGCGCGTCGAGCGGGATGCCGAGTTCGCGCCTGAGCGCGCGCGCGTCACCGTCGCGCGAGTCGGGCTGCTCCCACCACGTGTGGCGACCGGCGGCGATCCGGGCGATCGCCGCGGTCGCGCACGACCGCCACCGGTCGTCGTCGACGGCCCACGAGCCGCGACGCACGACGGCGCTGTCTGTCGAGAGCCCACGCTCGTCGACAAAGAGCGCCTGCGCCATCGGGGCACGCTCGACGTACAGCACGGGCACGCGGGCCCTGTGGCACGCGGCGTCGAGGATGACGTCCACCACGTGATGGCCGTTCCAGTTCAGGACGACCGCCGGTTCGAACGCCGCGATCGTGCGGACCCAGTGGTCGGCGATGGCTTCGAGGGCCTGGCGGCGATGTCGTGCGACCGCGGGGAGGATCGCCGGGCTGGCGCAGACCTCCTCGCGCGCGAGCAGGGCATCAGGGTCGAGTGTCAGGTCGTCGAGCGTGGCGGCGGGCCCTGTCGACGGTTCGGGCCAATACGTGTCGACGGGCGGCGGCATCCGCACGAACGTCACGCCGAGATCCGGAGGTGGCGCGACGAACAGCATCAACACCAGGTGCAGATCGTCGCGTTGCAGGGCGTCTCGCAGCCGGCGGTAGAACGCCATCTCGCACGCGTCGAAGGTGGCAGCCGCCACGAAGAGCACCGTGCGCCCCGGCCCGAGCGCGTCGACAGTCATGTGATTGCGCGATGCACATCGCGATCCACCTGTCGCGCCCGCGTGTCGGCGATGATGTCCACGCGCACGACGGTCCTTGCGCGGCCACGGCTGCCGGCTGACCGGCCGTTCGGTCGCGTGGCCGACACTGCCGGACTGCTCGTCGAGCCGCCTTCACACGGGAATTCGCCGGATCGGCGATGAGCCGCCGGGCATCCGTCTTGCTCCGACTGAAGCTCCGTGGAGACCATGCCGCCCGTCCGCACGACGAACCCCACTCGCACCTGCGAGTACTACCAGCACATCCACGAGCAGAACGAGGCGTATCAGACCAACAACTGGCTGCTCGACGAGCTCGAACGGATCGACGCGTTCGGTGCCACGACGGTGCTCGAACTCGCGTGCGGGAACGGCAGGTTCCTCGATCGTGCGGCCGCACGCTTCACTCACGTGTACGGGTGCGACTGGGCCGTGTCGCCGCTCGTGGCCCCGGTGCTCGCGGCGCACGCCAACGTCACGTTCTTCAGGACCGACCTCTATCGCGAGTCACCGCCGTGCCACGCGGACCTGGTGGTCAGTGCGGACTTCCTCGAACACATCTCGCCGGATGCGATAGACGAGGTGCTCCGCCGCATCGATACGCTCGGCCCGAGTGCGTTCCACAAGATCGCCTGCTACGACGATGGCCACAGCCACCTGACCATCCTGTCGCCCGACGAATGGCTGGTCCGCCTGCACGCCATCGACGCGGACTACAGACTGGAACGCGTCGAAGACCGGCACGGCGATCCAACCCGCCAGATCGCCGTATTCAGCAGAGGATGACGAATGGGCTGAAGCCCCTTCGCTCCATCTGTCTCGACTGGAAGCCCGGTCACCTGGATTCAGATGGAGGCCAGGGGTTTCAACCCGTGGCGTGGGTCACCTGTCGCAGTGGTCGCACCCTGGCGCGGCCTTCGCCTTGCGCGCCGATGCCCGCGTCCCGACGACACCGAAGACGCGGCGGACGACGATGAAGGCGGCGGCCAGGGCGATGAGCGTGACGGCCACATCCTGCACGATGGGACTCACGCCGCACCTCCGAGACGCAGGCCCTGATACACGGCCAATGCGGCGGCATACGCCAGCGTGGACATGTACGCCAACTGGATGAGCGCGTACTTCCCGCTGCCCGACTCGCGTCGCGTCACGGCGAGCGTGGGCAGGCACTGCATCGCCAGCACGAAGAACACCAGCATGCTGGCCGACGTCGCCGTCGTGAACAGCGCCGTCCCATCGTCGCGTGTCGCGCCACGAATGCGTTCGATCACGCCGGCATCGACGTCAGCGTCACCCGATCCGCCCACGAGCACCGACATCGTCGAGACGAAGACCTCGCGCGCGAGGAAGCTCGTGAGTACGCCGACGGTGAGCTGGGCGTCGAATCCGAGTGGTGCGAAGACGGGTTCCGCAAGGCGCCCGAGCCGGCCCGCGAACGATCCGCGCTGCGCGGCACGCGCGTCCAGGCGATCGGCCTCGGTCACCCACGTCTCACGTCGCGGATCCGCGTCCGCCAGCGTCTCGGCTCGCGCGCGCAGTTGGTTGGCCTCAGGCGTCGGGTCCACGCGCGGATACGCGCTCAACCACCACATGACGATGCAGATCGCCATGATGACGGTACCGGCCGTCTGGAGAAACGCGAGGCCCTGATCCTTGGCCGTGTACAACGCGTTGCGCAGGGACGGCCACTTGTACGTCGGCAGCTCGAGCACCATCGGCCTGGCGTCGCCCTTCAGCCACGTGCGGCCGAACACGGCGGCCGTGACGAGTGCCGTCACGGCACCGAGCAGATAGCACGCGACGAAGA
The DNA here is from genome assembly GCA_020845575.1 of Acidobacteriota bacterium. Lineage (NCBI taxonomy): Bacteria > Pseudomonadati > Acidobacteriota > Acidobacteriota bacterium. The sequence continues at coordinate 113,579 of JADLFL010000040.1, forward strand.
CCGCGGCGGCGCGGAGAGGCTGCGACAGGAACAGCAGGCTCGTGAGCAGCACGTACACGGGCAGGCGCGCCGAGCAGCTCATGAGCGGCGCGACAAGGATCGTGGCAAGACGATCGCGGCGATCGGGAATCAGTCGCGTGGCCATGATTCCCGGCAGCGCGCACGCAGACGATGTGAGCAGCGGCACGAACGCATGGCCGGGCAGTCCGAACCGTCGCAGTACGCGATCCATCACGAACGCCGCGCGCGCAAGATAGCCCGTGTCTTCCAGCAGGCTGATGAGGAAGAACAGCAGGCAGATCTGCGGCAGGAACACCACGGTTCCTGCCACGCCGCCGATGATGCCCTGCGACACGAGATCGCGCACGGGGCCTTCGGGCAGCAAGCGCGTGCTCAGATCGCCGAGGTGCGTGAACGTCGCCTCGATCAGATCCATCGGGATCGTCGCGAGCGCGAAGAGCGTGTAGAACAGCCCGCCCATCACGGCGATGAAGACGAGCAGCCCGAGCGCGGGATGCGTGAACAGGCGGTCGAGACGCTCGGTGAACGGGTCGCGCACGTGAATCGCCGACGGCAGCCCCGCGCTGAACGCCATCACGTCGTCGGCCCAGTTCGTGAGCGTCTCGATGGATGCGCCAGGTTCTGGGATGGTCGATGGCCGGGCCGGCAACGCATCGGGTGAAGGTCGGGCTCGGAGAGCCGACCCTACCTCATCGAGTGCGGCGGCGAGTGCGGTACGTACGTCGTGGAGACCGTCGCCGCGGCGCGCGACGACCGGCACCACGCGACAGCCCAGGCGCGACGCCAGTTTCCGTGCGTCGATGGTGAGCCCGCGCGCCTGCGCGAGGTCCACCATGTTGAGCGCGACGACGACCGGCAGGCCGTGCGCGAGCAGCTCTCCGGTGAGTACGAGGTTTCGGGTGAGGTTGCACGCGTCGACCACCACGAGCACCGCGTCGGGCCGACGGTACACGCCCGTTCCCTGCAGCACGTCGCGGACGATGCGTGTCTCGGGCACGTCGAGTCCGAGCTCGTACACCCCAGGCAGGTCGATGACGTTCACGACGCGATCGCCGGGAAGGGCCGTTCGCCCCATGCGCAACGACGTGGTGGTACCGGGGAAGTTCGACGTCTTCGCGCGGACGCCGCAGAGGCGGTTGAACAGCGTGGTCTTGCCGGTGTTGGGGTTACCGATCAGGACGACGCGGGCGTCGCTGACCAAACCGTCCGGCGTGGCGGGCGTCGCCTGCGTCACCGTGGCCACGTCAGGCGCCGGCGGGATCGGGCTCGACGAGGATGCCGTCGGCCACCGCGCGCGACAGCCCGATGCGCGTCGATCGCACCTGCACGATGCACGGGTCGCCGGCCTTGCAGAGCGTGAGCCGACTCGCTCGCGTGATGCCGAGCGCGCGCAGCAGATCGCTCGATCCCGCGTCGAGCTCAGTGCCGCGGAACCGTACGATTGCTCCTGGCGCGAGTGAGCTCAGTGGAACGGGTGTGGAGTCTGACGTGGCAGCCATGGCGCCCTGCCGCGCCATCCTAGCACGCGCCTTTCGCACGCCGTAGAATCGTCTGACCATGGCCAAGCCTCCTGTAGACGCCACCCTCACATGGACGCACGATCTCGTCTTCGAGACGCAGGTGGCGGCCGTGCCCGGTCCCACGCTCGACGGCGATGCCGCTGTCGCCACGTCGCCCGTCCAGGCCCTCGCGCTCGCGCTCGGCGGCTGCATGGCGATCGATCTCGTGGTCATCCTGAAGAAGGGCCGCCACGATCTCCGCGGCCTCTCCCTGCATCTGGTGGGCACGCGAGACGATGGACCGCCGGCCTACTTCACCAGCTACACCCTGCGGTTCACCGTCACGGGGGGCATCCCCGACGAGGCCATCCAGCGCGCGATCGATCTGTCGCGCGACAAGTACTGCTCGGTGTGGCACAGCCTGCGGCAGGACACGCCGCTCGACGTGACGTTCACGCGCGTCGATGCCTGAACCCGTGGAAGCCGGCGGCGCCCCGGTGCCGCCGACGCGCACGCGCGCGGGCTACATCGACTGGATGCGGGGGCTGGCGGTCCTCGTCATGATCCTCGCGCACGTCATCGACGCGTGGACCGTGACAGGTCCCGCGCGGCAGACGCGCGGCTACTTCTGGTTCATGGTGATCGCCGGCATGGGCGCGCCGATGTTCCTCTGGCTCGCCGGTCTCGCGGTCCCACTGGCCGCGCACGCGAGGATGCGTCGCGGCGCGTCGGTCGCCGACGCGAGTCGCGCCCTGCAGCGGCGCGGCTGGGAGATCTTCGGGCTCGCGCTGCTGTTCCGCCTCCAGGCGTACGTGTTCAGCTCCGGCGCCTCGCTCGCCGGTCTGCTGAAGGTGGACATCCTGAACGTCATGGGCCTGTCGCTGGTCGCGGCGGGGTGGTGCTGGGGACGATGCCGCACGTCGGCGGGGCGCATCGCGTTGGCATCAGCGGTGATGGTTGCCGTTGTCGTGCTGTCGGCGCCACTGCGCGTGTGGCAGTGGCCTGGCCTGCTGCCGGACGCGATCGAGTGGTATCTGCGACCGGCACCCGCGCGTACCACGTTCACGCTGTTTCCGTGGAGCGCGTTCGTGTTCGCGGGGCTCGCGCTCGGCGAAGCGCTCGCGACCCTCGGGCGAGACGCGCACGCGCAGTGGCGGTTTCACGCCGCATGCGCATTCGGCGGTCTTGCCCTCGCCGGTGTGGCCTACCGGCTCTCGTACCTGCCGACGCTCGTTCCGGGCTCGGCGTTCTGGACCACCTCACCCGCCTTCTTCGCGATCAGGACAGGTGCGCTGATCGCCACGCTCGGCATCCTCTACTTCGCGCTGAAGCCGGGCGGTCTCTGGGATCGCGTGACGATGCCGCGTGCGTGGAGCCCGATGGAGTTGTTCGGGCGGACGTCGCTGTTCGTGTACTGGGTACACGTCGAACTCGCGTACGGCATGCCGTCCAAGCCGCTGCACAAGGCCCTCTCGTTCGAGGGCGCGCTCGTGGCGTGCGCGCTCTTCACGGTGTTCATGCTGCTGCTCGCCATGGCCAAGACGAAGCTCTGGGACAGGCAGACACCGTGGCGCACGTAGGGGCGGCCCTCCGGGCCGGCCGCCCCACGCGTCCGGTGTCACCAGGCGGGGGCCGTGGCCGTGGCGGTCGGTAGTGTGCGCGCCGGGCGATCGTTCCAGAACAGCACCGCCGCGTTGAACAGCATCCCGAATTCGCCGTGGTTCTGCCACCTGTAACACGGGTTGGTGGCGAACGCGACGATGCGACCCTTGCCGACGGGCGTGTCGAGGATGGCGGCCCTGCGACGCGTTTCACTGGCGCCGCGCATCAGGCCGCTGAGCACACCCTCGTCGCCACCCGTGAACCGCATCAGTATCTGCCCCTCGTCTTCCTCGGGGACCTGGAACAGCGGTCCGTTCGCGTAGCGCACAGGCACCTCCTTGGAGGCATACCCGAAGAAGATCGGATGCTCGGGCTTCTGGATCTCCGCCCGGACGATGGGACCCGGCGCGTAGAAACCGGCGCTCGGCCGTCCTGCCGTCACCGTCCGGAGCAGGCCGAATTCCGCGGGCATGTACGACGAGGCGCCGAGCGTGATGAGTACGCCGCCGTCCTCGACGAACGCCTGCAGCGCGAGCACGCCTTCGAGACCCATGCCGCCGGAGATGTCGTCGGTCTCGCCATACGTCCCGAGCGAGGGGAACTGCGCGTCCTTGCGATACGGCAGCGGACGACCCTTGCTCTCCACGTCGTACACCAGCGACTTCCCGGTGGTGGCCTGCGTGGGAATCAGGATGACGTCGTAGGACGACCGCAGCGATCCGCGGCGGATCCGTTCCTTGTAGATCAGGTCGTACGGGATGCCGAACTCGTCGAACGCGTGGCGCACCCAGCCCACTTCCTGCGTGCGACCCCACGTGGAGAACATCGCGAGTCGTGGGAGATCCACCGGTACCGTCGCCACGTCGGGCATCGTCGCCAGCGCCGTGGCGTCGAGGCCGACGCGTGCGATCGCGTCGGTGAACGTACGTCCCGCGCTTGCGGGAATCAGGAATGAGCCGGCGGGAATGCTCCCATCGCCAAGCGTGAACGCCGACTGCGCCGCGCGGACGTCGACTGCCGATCCGAGCGCGAGGCGCAGGCGCAGCATGTCGTTCGAGCCGTGGTGAGCGACGAGCCAGCCTGCCGTCGCCGGTCCGCCCGCGACGCTGCCCGTCCGCGCCGTACTCGTCGCCGCCGTCATCGCGGCGTCGAAGATCGCCTTGTCGGCCGTGGGCTTCACGTCCACCTGCAGCATCAGCCCCATCGTCCAGCCCGTGTCGTCGTAGGTACGCAGCGACGGGTCGGGGAACGTCTGCTTCTCGAGCAGCGTCTTGACGAGGCGGCCGTACGGCTGGTCGCGTCGCACCACGAACGAGCCCGCCTGATACGTGCCGTCCGAGAGCGTGACGTCCCTGGTGAGCGTCGAGATCTCGATCCCCTGCCGTCGCAGCAGCGTGAGCAGCAGCTCGACGCGCGTGTGATCCTTCTGCCCCGCGGGCACGATGAAGGCGAACGGCGCGTCAGTGCGCCCCGACTCGAGGCTGTTGCGGCTCTTGCGATAGAAGTTCTCGACGATCACCTCGGGGAACGCCGCCGCGTACTGCAGCGCCGAGAGGACGGCCGTCTGCATGTAGTTCGTGTTGTTGCGCATGGACCACACGACTTCGCGGTAGGGCGGCAGCGGGCGATACCATTCCCGGCTCGTCTGCCCGGCACCCTGCGGCGGTGCCACCCGCCGCTTCATCGTCGTTGCCCCGCCGTTGCCGAACGTCTCGTACATGCGGACGAGCCCGTTGTGGTTGGACGACATGAACGCGAGATAGCCCGGCGACCACATGTCCACGAATCCGTGCGTCCACACGCCGGGCATGCCGTACTTGGTGAGCTGCGCCATCTCGAAGTTGGCAAACATCGGCAGCTCGCCGTACACGATCGGATCGAGGTTCGGATTGTGCGGCGCCTGCCCGGAGAACGTGTACAGGAATGGCACCGACTCGTGCAGGTCGTGCATCACCGGCGGGTGCGTCTTCAGGTACCACTCCAGGTGCGCTCGCATCGTGACCTGCGAGTAATTGATGTCGCGATTGTTGTCGTGGAAGATGTACTTCCCCCAGTACGGCGGTCCGTAGATGCGGTCCTTCTCCTCGGTGATGTCCACCATGTGCTGCCGGTACCAGTCGATGTAACGGTCGCGGCCGTCAGGGTCGCTGGCCGGCGTGAAGCTGACGATCACGCGATCGCGGATCTGCCTGAACAGCGGGCCCTCGCTCGCCACGAGGCGATACGCCAGCTCCATCAGCATCTCGGGCGGTCCCGTCTCGCCGCTGTGCAGGCCCGCCATGAGGTGATACATCGGCGGCGTCGTGGCGATGAGGCGCTTTGCCTCGTCCTCGGACAGCCCCCGCGGATCGGCCAGACGCCCGAGGCTCGCGATGTGCGCGTCGAGCTGCTTCATCGTGGACTCGCCGGCCACGTAGACCACCGTCACGTCGCGCCCCTCGTCGGTGGTGCCGATCGTCGTGACGCGGATCCGCGGAGACGCCTTCTCGAGCGCGCGATAGTAGGCAAGGGCCGCGTCCGTCTTCGTCAGGCGCTTCGGCGTGCCCACGTGATATCCGAGCACGTCCTTCGGCGTCGGGATGCCCTTCACGATCGGCAGCTGATCGACGAGCGGACTCAGGAACTCCGGCGACGTCGTCCACTCGCGGATGCTGCTGGCGAAGTCCGCGTCGAACGTCTCGCGAGGCGAGTGGACGGGCTGAGCGTGAGGCAGCGCGCCGGCCAGGGCGACCAAGCCGATGACGAGCGCCCAGGGGCGAAGTCTGGAAACACACATGGCGCGCACTATACCGCCACCGACTCCCGGACCGCCCGTTCGGCAGTCTGGTGCCACGTTCGTGATCGCGATGCCAGATTCGTGATCGGAGCGTCGTCGCACGCCCTCGATCGCCGCGGATTCGAGGAATTCCGGGCGAATGCATGCTGGCATGCCGGTTGCCCCATGGAAGGCGTCGACGGTCTGTTTGTGGCACGATGCCACAGTGCTGGGGAGCCAGAGCGTCGGCAGCAGGGGCTGCGCGATTCTGCGCGGCCTCTGCCCGTTCTCTCTCGTCCTCCTCTCCACCCACCCTGGCGAGGACGCGTGAACCCCCGTCTCGACATCAACGCCGACCTCGGCGAACACGACGGTCCGCCAGACGATGCGGCGCTGGCGCTGGTGCGCGTGGTGACGTCGGTCAACGTGGCCTGCGGTGGACATGCCGGCGACGAGGACAGCATGCGGGGCACGGTGGCAGAAGCCGTGCGATGCGGCGTCACGATTGGCGCGCACCCGTCGTATCCGGATCGCGCCGGCTTCGGCCGGCGCGTCGTGCCGCTGTCGCCCGACGCGATTGCCGCGTGCGTGGCCGTGCAGGTTCGCGTGCTGTGTGACTGTGCGGCGCGCGAAGGTGGCGTGGTGCGCCACGTCAAGCCGCACGGCGCGCTCTACAACGTCGCGTGGGTGGACAGCGATGTCGCCGCGGCCATCGTCGCCGGCATCGACAGCGTCGATCCTGGCCTGGCACTGTATGCGCCGTACGGGTCGGCGCTCGCGCGCGCCGCCGCGTCGCACCGTGTGGTATACGAGGGCTTCCTCGACCGTGCGTACGAAGACGAGGGCACGCTCACGCCGCGAGACGTGGCGGGGGCCGTGCTGCACGACGCGGACGTGGCGTGCGCGCGGGCCGTCGAGTGGGCACGAACCGGCATCGTCACGACGCGCACGGGCCGCGCGCTCGCGCTGCCGATCGACACGTTGTGCGTCCACGGCGACACGGCGGGTGCGCTGGCGCTGGCGACGCGCACCCGTGCGGCCCTCGACGCGGTCGGCGTTCACGTGATGCCATGGGACGCGTGATGGTTGCGCGCAGAGGGGACGCGCACACGGACGCGCAGGGCAGGATGAGAAACGAGGCTGAGACGGGCATGATGCAGCGGACGTGGCAACGGGTGCGACAGGCGGCGGTGTGGGTGGTGCTTGGCGGCGCGGTGGTGCATGCGCAGCCGCGTGGCCTGGCGCCTGCCGACTACTACAAGGAAGTGGTGGTCGAGGACGTCGCCGTGCGTCCGCAGGGCGACATGGTGGCGTTCACCGTGATGACGATCGTCGAGACGGACAACGCGCGGCATCGCGAGATCTGGCTGCAGCCGCTCGTGCAGGGACGTCCGAGCGGCGATGCCTACCGTTTCACGTCGCCGACGGAGAACTCGACGAACCCGCGCTGGAGTCCCGACGGCGCGCTCCTGGCCTTCACGTCGCGTCGCGACAAGGACGAGAACACCGCGTGGTTCGCGCGCGTCGGCGGCGCGGGCGGCGAGGCGTTCCACATCGACGGTGTCGGCGCCGACCCGGTGTGGTCGCCCGACGGCAAGTGGATCGCGTACGTCAAGGCGCCGACGCGCGACAAGGACGGCGATGGCGTGGCCGACAAGAAGGAAGAGCGCGAGGGGTGGATCGCACCTGACGCCGTCTCGAAGACGCTCGACGCGAAGCGCTTCGACGGCCGCGTGGTGACGTCCACGCGCTACAAGTCCAACGGCACGCTCCCCTGGATGCCGCACTACTCGACGCGCGACGTCGCGCAGATCTTCGTCGCGCCGGCCGCCGGCGGTGCGCCCGCGCAGGTCACGCGCCTGGCGTTCGCGCCGTCGCAGATCGGATGGTTGCCCGACAGCGAGACACTGATCTTCGCCGGCGACGATCAGCAGGACAACGAGCGCAACACCGAGCTCACGAGCGACCTGTTCGTCGTGAGCCGCACCGGTGGGGAGCCGCGCCGGCTCACCACGAATCCCGGCGCGGAACGCGCGCCGGCCGTGTCGCCGGGCGGCGACCGGCTCGCCTTCCTCCACCAGTCGCGCGCCGGCGCCGAGACGGATCTGATCGTCGTGGACCTCGCGCCGGACGGCAGCTTCCGTGGCACGCCACGCAATCTCACCGCCTCGTGGGACCGCGTGCCCGGCGCGCCGCGCTGGACACCCGACGGCCGCCGCCTGCGATTCGACGCCGAATCCAACGGCAACGCACACGTCTTCGAGGTGGCGGTCGACGGCACGCCGCGCGTGCGCGCGGTCACGACGGGCGACGTCCAGATCCGTGCGGCATCGGAGAGCCGCGACGGCGCCGTGATGGCCTATCGACTCGACTCGCCGTTGTCGCCGGCGGAACTCTACGTCTCGGCCGGAGATGGCAGCGCGGCGCGCCAGGCCACGCGCTTCAACGCGGCGTGGCTGGCAGGCGTCACGCTGCAGGCGCCAGAGCGCCTCACGTGGAAGGTGGCCGATGGCACCGAGATCGAAGGGTGGCTCGTGAAACCGATCGGTTACGTACCAGGACGATCGTACCCGTTCGTCCTGAAGATCCACGGCGGGCCGCACACGCAGTACGGCAACACGTGGTTCTCGACGTTTCACATCCTGTCGGGATCCGGGTTCTTCGTGCTGTACCCCAATCCGCGTGGCTCGTCGGGCTATGGGCACGCCTTCACGTACGCGACGCGCGGCAAGTGGGGTGAACTCGACAGCGAGGATTACCTGCGCGGCGTCGATGCCGTCCTCGCACGCTACCCGGACATCGATCCGAAGCGCCTCGGCGTGTCGGGCGGCAGCTACGGCGGCTTCATGAGCAACTGGCTCAGCGCCACAACGACGCGATTCTCCGCCGTCGTGACGAGCCGGTCGATCACCAACTGGGAGAGCTGGTACGGAACGTCGGATGCGCAACGGCTCACCGAGTACGAGTTCGGCGGTACGCCGTGGGAGGCGCGCGACGTCTACCGGCGGTTGTCGCCGATCTCCTACGTGGAGCGCGTGACCGCGCCGACGCTCATCATCAACGGCGAGAACGACTGGCGGACGCCGCCGGGCGATGGCGAGCAGTGGTTCATGGCGCTCAAGAAGCGCAACGTGCCCGTCGAACTCGTGAACTACCCGCGCTCGACGCACGACCTCTCGCGCACGGGCGAACCGTGGCTGCTGGTGGATCGCCTGGAGCGCATCCGCAGCTGGTTCGTGCACTGGCTCGCCGACGTCAAACGGTAGGTCGCATCGCCCCTACGCCCGTTCGACTCTGGTGACCTGATTGAGGAGGACGTGCAGGTTGACGCGGTCGCCCGGGTGCAGGCCTGCGTCGACGTCCTCCGCCCCTACACGCGCGACGTGCACGACCTCGGCCTCATCGTCGGCCTTCACGTAGTGGACGTCGTAGGAGACCTGCCCGTGGATGCTGACGGGCTGCACCTTCGTGAGTACGCCGATCTGGATGCCGCGAAGCATGCGTCTATTCTCACCCGCCCATGAGCAGCATGAGCAGGGCCTTCTGCGCGTGCAGGCGATTCTCTGCCTGATCGAAGATGATCGAGGCGGGCCCGTCCATCACCTCGTCGGTGGCCTCTTCGCCGCGATGCGCCGGCAGGCAGTGCATGAAGACGGCGTCGCCGGCGGCCTTCATGAGGGCGGCGTTCACCTGGAACGGCGCGAACACCTTGCGCCGGTGCTGCGCCTCGGCCTCCTGGCCCATCGACGTCCACGCATCCGTGTACACCGCCGACGTGCCGGCCACGGCGGCCTTCGCGTCGCGGAAGACCTCCAGCGTGGCGCCATGGCGCGCGAGCCCGCGCAGCTGTTCGTCGATCGCCGCGGGGAACTCGTAGTCGCGAGGCGCGGCGAGGCGGACGTGCATACCCAGCATCAGCGCGCCCTGCGCGAGCGACGTCGCGACGTTGTTGCCGTCGCCGACGAAGGTGAGCGTGTGCCCCTTCAACTCGCCGAAGTGGTTGCGGAGCGTGAGCAGGTCGGCCAGTGCCTGACACGGGTGCTCCTCGTCGGTGAGCGCGTTGACCACGTGCAGCCGCGGGGCCGCCGTGGCGAACTCCACGAGGCGATCCTGCGCGAACGTGCGGATCACGACGCCGGACACCCAGCGTTCGAGGTTGCGCGCCACGTCGGCGATCGGTTCGCGTTCGCCCATCGCCACGTCCTGTGGCGGGGCGATCACGTCGCCGCCGAGTTCGCGCACGGCGATCTCGAACGTGCACCGCGTGCGCAGCGACGGCTTCTCGAAGAGCAGCGCCACGTGCTGGCCAGCGAGCGCCGTCGCGCCGAAACTCCTGATCCCGCGTGCCCGCTCCTGCTCGAGCAGCGCCGCTGCCTGCAGCACGTCGGCCAGTTCCGCCGGTGAGATGTCGGTGAGCGAGAGGAAGTGCTGCGTCCGCAGCGTTCGTATCGCCGCCGGCTTGCGTGAGCCCCGCGTTACCCGCGCCGTACGTGTCGTTCGAGCCATGTCCCTGGTCCTGACGTCCCTGGTCCTGACGTCCCCGGTCCTGCGTGTGGTGTCCCGCGCCCTGTCGTCAGGTCCGATACTCCGCGTTGATCGTCACGTACTCGCGGCTCAGGTCGCAGGTCCACATCGTGGCTTCCTCGCCGCCGCCAGTGCCGAGGTCCACGCTCACGCTGATGTCCTTGTTCCGCAGGTACTCGGCGGCCTGCGGCGCGCGTTCGTCGAACGGACGCCCGCCCTCGAAGAGAACGACATCGCCGATGCGGACGGCTGCACCCTGGAGATCGAAGCCCACGCCTGCGCGTCCTGCCACGGCCACGAGACGACCCCAGTTCGGATCGCCGCCGTGGATGGCGGTCTTCACCAGCAGCGAGTTCGCGATGGCGCGTGCGGCCTGCTTCGCCTCGTCATACGTGCGCGCACCGGTGACGGTCACCGTCACGAGCTTGGTCGCGCCCTCTCCGCCGCGCACGATCTCGGTGGCGAGGAAGCGCGCGACTTCGTAGAGCGCATCGGAGAGCAGCGGAGCCTCGGCTTCGCCGATCGTCACGCCGCTGGCACCGTTGGCAAGCAGCGCCACGCAGTCGTTGGTGGAGCACTCGCCGTCGACGGTGATGGCGTTGAACGTGTGGTCGGTCACCTCCGCCAGCACGCGTTGCAGCAATGGCGCGGGCACTGCCGCATCGCACGTCAGCACGCCGAGCATCGTGGCCATGCGGGGCTCGATCATCCCCGAACCCTTGGAGATGCCGCCGACGCGGAACGTGCCCTTCGGGGTGGTCACCTCCACGGCCCGCTCCTTCGGGAACGGGTCGGTGGTCATGATCGCGTGCGCCGCGCGGGCATGGCCGTCGCGCGACAGGTCGTCTGTCGCGGCGATGATGCCCTGCGTCACGGTGCGCGGATCGAGCTGCACGCCGATCACGCCCGTGGACATCACGAGCACCTCCTCGAGGTCGCACTCCACCGCACGCGCCGTTTCGGCGGCCATGAGGTGCGCAACCTGGCGGCCCTGATCGCCCGTGCAGGCGTTGGCGCAGCCCGAGTTGATCACGACAGCGCGGGCGTGCCCGCCGGACGCGCGCAGGTGCTCGCGAGAGACGACGATCGGCGGCGCGACGGCCAGGTTCGTGGTGAACACGGCAGCGGCCGTCGCCGGCGTGTCAGACACGACGAGCGCGAGGTCGAGCCTCTCGGGATTGGCCTTGATGCCGCAGTGCACGCCGGCGGCCCGGAAGCCGGCCGGCGCGGTGATGCCACCTTCAATGGTCGTGATCATCGATGCAGGACGAGGACGGAGGACTCCGCGGTGCGGGGTTGAGCCGCGCGACGGCTGGTGCGCACGGCAGACATGCTGCCGACCTGCGTGCCTCGCAGCGGCAGCGCGACGGCGTACTGCCCGCACGTCCGGAACTTCGGACACGCCACGCAGTCTGTCGCAATCTTCTCGGGCAGCCACGTGTGCGGCACGATCGTGAAGCCGAGGCGCACGAAATGCGCGGCTTCGTGCGTGAACGCGCACAGCGTGCCGAACTGCTCACGGCGCGCCGTGGCGCCGAGCGACTCGATCAACGCCGGGCCGAGCCGCTTGCCGCGGTGCGCGGCGTCGATCACCAGCGAACGCACCTCGGCGACGGTGCCGCTCAGCGGCGCCAGTTCCGCGCAGCCGACGAGCGCATCGCCCGCCACGATCACGAGGAAGCGCTCGGCATGACGGCGCAGGTCGTCGAGCGTGCGCGGCAGCAGGTGTCCTTCCTCGAGGCTCGCCGTGATCAGGGCCAGCATCGCCTCGGCCTGCGCCGGCGTACCGCGCTGGATCGCGTACCCATCCGGCAACGCGTGTGCCGGCGCCACCTCGATGGGTGCCAGGGGGACGGGCATGTCAGGCTCCTTCGACGGCCGTGAGCGCGGCGTCGAGGCGCGAGATCGCCTCGGCGATCTCCGCTTCGGTGATCACGTATGGCGGCAGCAGGCGCACCACGCGCTCGGCCGTGCGATTCACGATCAATCCGCGTTCGAGCGCGGCGGGTACCACGGGAGCGGCGTCGCGGTCGAGCACGAGTCCCTGGATGAGGCCCGCGCCGCGCACGCCGACGACGCTCGGATGCCGATCCGCCAGCGATCGCAACGCGTCGGCGAAAATCGGGCCCATGCGCCGCACGTGATCGAGCAGGCCGCCTTCGAGCGCGTCGAGCACCGCGAGCGCCGCACGGCACGCCAGCAGGTTGCCGCCGTACGTCGTGCCGTGGTCGCCCGCGCTGATCGCATTCGCGACACGCGACGACACGAGTACCGCGCCGACGGGCACGCCGGCGCCGAGTGCCTTGCCGACCGAGATCAGATCCGGCGACAGGCCGAGCGTGCGCGAGTGGAACATCTGTCCGGTGCGGCCGAGGCCCGACTGCACCTCGTCGGCGATGTAGAGCGCGCCCGTCTGCTCGCAGGCGGTGTTGATCGCCGCGACGATCTGCGGCGGCAGCGGACGTACGCCGCCCTCGCCCTGGATCGGCTCGGCGATGATCGCGGCCGTCCTGTCGCTCACGGCCGCGAGCAGGTCGGCGGGATCCTCGTTCGACACGAAGCGCACTTCGGGCACCAGGGGCTCGAACGGCGTCCTGTAGTGCTCGTCCCACGTCGTCGACAGCGCACCCATCGTCCGGCCGGAGAAGCCACGCTCGAACGCGATGAACTGTGGGCGCGGCGTGCCGGCCGTGTACCAGTACCGTCGCGCGAACTTCAGGCAGCCTTCGACGGCCTCGGTGCCGCTGTTGCAGAAGAACGCACGCGCGAGGCCCGACGCCTTCGCGAGACGCTCGGCCACCACGCCCTGGTACGGGTGGAAGAACAGATTCGACGTGTGGACCAGTTCACCGACCTGCTCGCGCACGGCAGCAACCAGTGCGGGATGCGTGTGCCCGAGCACGTTCACCCCGATGCCCGACAGCATGTCGAGATAGCGCGTGCCGTCGTCGGCCACGAGCCATACGCCCTCGCCACGCACGAACACCACCGGCTGACGCCTGTACGTCTGGAGGACGTAGGCGGCTTCAGTGGCCTGGACGGTGGTGGCAGCGGTGGCGGAAGCAGATGACATGGGAACCTCGGGAATGTCAGGATTTCAAGAGTTCAGGATTTCACGATTGCAGGGAAGGTTCAGCGGATGCTGGTGCCGCGGCGTTCGACGATCGACGGGGCCGTCCGGCCGTCGACGATGGTGACGGTGGCGACGCCACGGGCATGAGCCGTGGTGGCGGCGCGGAGTTTGGCGATCATGCCTGCCGACGCCGTGCCGTCCTGCATCAGCGCGTCGGCCTGCGCCGGCGTCAGCGATGCGATGGTCTGTCCCGCGCCGTCGAGTACGCCGGCCGTGCCGCCGACGAGCAGCAACTCACGTGCACCGATGGCGGCGGCCACGTGCGCGGCGAGCGTGTCGGCATTCACGTTCAGCACGCCATCGCCTGCGGACACGCCGAGACTGGCAATCACGGGCACGTAGCCTCCTGCGACCAGGTGCGACACGACGTTGGCGTCGGCCGTGGCGTCGGGTTCGCCGACCAGTTCGAGATCCACCTGTTCACCGGCGGCGGTCACGTGTGCCGCCACGCGCGTCGATCGCGCGAGCGCCGCATCGACGCCCGTCAGGCCGACAGCCTTCAGACCGAGACCGACAAGGTGCGCCACGAGCCGCGTGTTGATCGTGCCCGCGAGCACCGCGACCACGGCGTCGAGCGTGCGCGCGTCGGTGATGCGCAAGCCATCCACCGATCGCTTCGCCACGCCGCGACGCGCGAGCTCCGCGTCGATCTCGCGCCCGCCGCCGTGCACGACCACGAGCGGGCCCTGCGCGGCGATGGTCACGAGCGCCTCGCCGACCGCGGCGATCCGCTCCGGCGTCTCGACGAGTTCGCCGCCGAACTTCACGAGCACCGGCGCGGTGCTCACAGCAGCCCTTCCTCGATCGGCAGGCCGTACATCAGGTTGAACTGCTGGACGGCCTGACCGGCCGCGCCCTTCAGCAGGTTGTCGAGCACAGCCACGACGATCAGGCGGCCCGTCACTTCATCCACCTTCCAGCCGATGTCGCAGAAGTTCGTGTGCGCGACGTGCTTGATCTCGGGCAGTCGATCGCCGGTGAGCCGCACGAAGAACGCGTCGGCGTACGCGGCGGTCATCGCCTCCTGCACCTGTGCGGCCGTGACGCCCGGCGTCAACCGCGCATACGTCGTCGACAGGATGCCGCGATCGAGGGGCACGAGGTGCGGCGTGAACGTGACGCGCAGGCCGAGCGCCTGTTCCATCTCCGGCGTGTGCCTGTGACCGAACAGCGCGTACGCCGCCACGCTGCCGTGGTTCTCCGAGAAATGCGTGCGCTCGCTCGCACCCTTGCCGGCCCCGGAGACGCCGGACTTGGCGTCGACGATGACGTCGCCCTGCAGCAGGTTCGCCTGCGTGAGCGGCAGGAGTGACAACAGGGCGGCAGTCGGGTAGCAGCCAGGGCAGGACACCAGTCGCGCCGACGGCAGGAGCGCCGCGTCGAACTCCGGCAGGCTGTACACGGTGCCGTCGGGCATCGGGTCCGGCGTGGACGGATAGAACCGCGACCGCAGGGCCGGATCCTTCAGGCGGAAGGCACCCGACATGTCGATCACGCGATGCCCGCGCGCCAGCAGTTCGGTCGCGCTCGTAGCCGCGAAGGCTTCCGGGGTTCCGAGGAACACGACGTCGCAGCCTGCGAGCGCGTCGGGGCTGTAAGCCGTGACCTGTCCGTCCCAGATGCGCGCCAGGCCCGGCAGGGTGCGGGGCTGATCGGCTTGACTCGATCCGAGCGCGACCTTCAGGTCGGCCGCCGGGTGTCTGGCGAGGAGTCGCACGAGTTCCTGGCCGCCGTATCCCGTGGCGCCCACCACTCCGACTCCGATGCGTTGCGTCCCCTCAGTCATGTGAATACTTATGCAGAAAGACGCCAAGTATGGCGCTGTGGTCAGACAACTGCAAGAGAAATCTTTCAGGTGATTACAGCGGCATACGCGCAGGGCTGGCGCGGCCGCCCCGTCGTGCTAGACTGCATATCTCTGCATAATGATGAAAGGCACGAGACACGGCGTCATCCGTGACGTCATCCAGCGTGAGAGCATCACCAGCCAGGAGATGCTGCGGCAGCGGTTGCGGGCCGAGGGCGTCGAGGTCACGCAGGCGACGCTGTCGCGCGACTTGCGCGAGATGGGCGTCGTCAAGCGGGCCAGCGACGGGGCGTATCAGCGGCTCGTGGCGGGCAGCCTGTCGGCGGGCGATGCGATCGGTGCGCTCCAGCGCACCACCGCAGAGTTCCTGCTGCGCGTGGATCGGTCCGAGCAGCTCGTGGTGCTGCGGACCGACTCCGGGCAGGCGGCATTGCTGGCCATCGCGATCGATCGTGCGGCGCTGACCGAGGTGCTCGGCACCGTGGCTGGCGACGACACCATCCTGGTGATCTGCCGAGGCGCGGAGGCGGCCGAGGCGTTCCTGCAACGACTCGAGACGTGGCGCTCCGGCGCATCGCTTCGCGTGGCGGCGTTCCGGTAAGGACGGAAACGACACATGACACAGCAACGGGTGGTGCTCGCCCATGCGGGCGATGCCGCCACGCTCTGCGCGATTCCCTGGCTCGCGCGAGAGGCGGAAGTGGTCACCGTGACGGTGGACGTCGGGCAGGGCGAGAGCCTGCTGGCCGTGCGCGAACGTGCGCTCGAAGCGGGCGCGGTCCGCGCGCACGTGCTCGACGCGCGCGACGCCTTCGCGCAGGACGCCGTGCTCCCGGCGCTGCGCGCGGGCGCGATCGGTTTCGACGGCGATCCGCACGCCGCGGTACTCGCGCTCCCCATCGTGGCGTCGCAGGTGGCCATCGTGGCAGCGATGGAGCAGGCCGACGCGCTCGCGCATGGCGGCAGCGGCCAGGCGGCCGCACGCATGTCTCGATTGCTGGCGGCCGTGTCGCGCATCCCGGTGCTGCCGGGCGTGGAGACGATGCCGGTCGACGCGCGGCAGGCGGCAGTCAGAGTGCTGCAACTCGATACGGAGGCGGGACCCGTCGCCCGCGCCACGCTCTGGGGCCGCTCGATCGCCGTCGACGGATCGCTCGACGCCCCGCTGGACGAGGCGAAGTTCTCGCAGACGCGTGCGGCACTCCGTGCCTCGGAGGCTCCGGCCACCGTGGAGATCGGCTTCGACGCCGGCACGCCGCGTCGCGTGAACGGCGTGACGATGTCGCTCGTCGAGTTGCTGAGCAGTCTCGATACGATCGCGGCGGCGCACGGCGTGGGCCGCGTGGACGTGCTCGTGCCCGAAGGCAATGGCGTGCGACGGGAAGTGGCCGAAGCGCCGGCTGCGACCGTGCTCCAGATCGCCTTCCGCGAACTCGAATCCCTCACGATGCCCTGGTCGCTCCGCACGCTCCGTCGTCGTCTCGCCGAAACGTACGTCGACCTGCTGCGCACCGGCGACTGGCACGGCGCCACGCGCGACGCCATCGACGCCCTCGCCGACAGGGCCCTGCGTCACGCCACGGCCACGATCCGCTTACGCTTCTACAAAGGCAGCGTGCAGGTGGTGGGGCGGAATGCCGAATGACGAATGCCGAATGGCGAATGCCGGGAACGTCCTTCAAGCCGTAAGCTGTGACTGAATCAATGTCGAATCTGTGGTCGGGTCGTTTTGCCAGTGCTCCGGATCAGGACGTGTTCGCGTTCGGGGCGTCGTTTGCCTTCGACCGTCGTCTCTTCGACGACGATGTGGAGGGGAGTCGGGCGTGGTCGGAGGCGTTGCTGCGGGCGGGTGTCCTGTCCGCCGACGAGCAGCGCGCGCTCGACGAGGCGCTGACGGCGCTGCGCGAGGCGGCCGCCGCCGATCCCGCGTTCGTGTCGGGAGACGATGAGGACGTCCACGCGTTCGTCGAACGTCAGCTCGTGGCGCGTGTCGGCGCAACGGGCAAGCGTCTGCATACTGGACGTTCGCGCAACGAACAGGTGTCCCTCGACCTGCGCCTCTATCTCCGTCGCCGCATACGTGATCTGCAACGGCGCCTGCTGTCGCTCGTCGAGGCGTTCTGCGCGCGTGCGGCCGAAGCCGGAGACGCGCCGCTGCCGGCGTACACGCACCTGCGCCGCGCGCAGCCCGTGCTCGAAGCGCACTACTGGCTCGCGCACGCGTCGGCGTTCCGACGTGCGTGCGAGCGGTTCGATGCCGTCTACGCCGAAGCCGACGCGTTGCCGCTCGGCTCTGGCGCCATCGCCGGCAACTCCTTCCCGATCGACGTCGAGTTCCTTCGCACGCGTCTCGGGTTCTCGCGCGTCGTGGCCAACAGCATGGACACGGTGGCCGATCGCGACTTCGTGTCGAGCTTCCTCCACGCGTGCGCGCTCGTGATGATTCACGTCAGCCGCCTGGCCGAGGACGTGATCGTGTACGGCTCGGAGGAGTTCGGGTTCTTCGAGCTCGACGACTCGGTGACGACGGGCAGCAGCCTGATGCCACAGAAGAAGAATCCGGATCCGATGGAGCTCGTGCGCGGCAAGACCGGACGCGTGATCGGGCGGCACACGGGGTGGCTCGTGTCGATGAAGGGCCTGCCGAGCGGATACAACAAGGATCTGCAGGAAGACAAGGAAGCGGTGTTCGACACCGAAGACACGGTGGCCGGCAGCCTCATGTCGTGCGAGGCCGTGGTGCGGACGCTGCGCGTGCGCCGCGACGTCACGCAGCGCGCGGCCGGCGGCTTCATGCTGGCCACCGACGTGGCGGACTACCTCGTGCGCAAGGGCCTGCCGTTCCGCGACGCGCACGAACTGGTCGGTGGCATGGTGCGTACACTAATCGAGCAGCGGCGCGACATCGAATCGCTCACGCCGGACGACTGGCGCTCCTTCTCGCCGCTGTTTGCCGACGATGTGGTGGAGACCGTGACGCCGCTGGCCTCGATCGGCGCGCGCCGGACGCCGCAGAGCACCGCGCCCGCCGCCGTGGCGGCTCGCCTGGCCGAGATGCAGGAGTGGATTGCGCGGCAGGGATGATGTGTTAGTATCCGGTGACCTCCTTTCCGTTGGGTCTGTCGCGGAGATCCCGACCCCCCTGGGACGTACTTCCGGGAGCTGTTGATGCAAGAACGCCGGCTTCAGCTGGGTGATGTGCTGGACGACTACTGTCCGCGCGAGAAACGCCTTACCAACCATGTGATCGTCGCGCTCGTCGGCGACGAGGTACGCACGACCCGGTGCGCGACCTGTGATTTCGAGCACGTGTACAAGGCAGGCAAGGTGCCTGTGCGCCGCAAGAAGGCCGACCCTCAGGCGGCCTTGTACAAGACCGTGCTCGACAACATCACCGGTCGCGACAGCGAGACGGGCGAACCCGTCGCGCCCGTGGCGGCTTCGGTCGACGCGCCTGCGAGCCCGCCACGCGTGGTGACTCCGTCGGCCGGGCCCGGAGGGCCGACCCTGCCAGCGCCGGCCGCGCCTGAAGAGCCGGTTTCGCCGATGGCGGCCGAGGATGATCAGCACGGAGAGCCGGCGCGCCGCGAGGAACCGGTACACCGCCACACGCTGATTCGCGCCACGCTGCCGAAGGTCGACGGACAGATCCCTGAACGCAAGCCCGCCGACTTCACGCTGTGGAACGTGTCGCGCCAGCCGCAGGGCCGGCGCGGACGTCCGCGTCCGACGCCGCAGCAGGGTCCGCTGACGTGGAGCGGATACTCGCCGTACGCCAACGGACATCCGTCGGGCAAGAATCCCCAGCAGGGACAACAGGGCGGACAGCCAGGACGTTCGCGCTCCAATCACCGGCGCGGCCGCTGAGGCCGCCAGAGGAACAGCCCGCATGTCGGACTTCTCGGGACGCACCGGCCTCATCGTCGGTGTCGCCAACAAGCGCTCGCTCGCCTGGGCGATCGCGCAGCAGGTCGACGCCGCCGGCGCCCGCCTCGTGCTCACCTACCAGAACGATCGACTGAAGGAGAACGTCGACGAACTGGCCGCGCAACTGACCACGCCGCCGATCCTCCTGCCGTGCGACGTGAGCCGCGACGAGGATCTCGTGAGCCTCGTCGAGGCGCTCGATACGCACGTCGACGGGCTCGACTTCGTCGTCCATGGCGCGTCGTTCGCGCCGCGTGAAGCGCTCTCGGCACCGTTTGTCGAAACGTCGCGAGAGGCGTTCCGCATGGCGCTCGACATCAGTGCCTACTCGCTCGTCGCCCTCGCACGCGCCACCGCACCGCTCATGGTCCGCAAGGGCGGCGGCAGTATCGTCACGCTGTCGTACCTGGGGTCCGATCGCGTGTTCCCGAACTACAACGTGATGGGCGTGGCCAAGGCGGCGCTCGAGTCGTCGGTGCGCTACCTCGCGGCCGACCTCGGCCCGCAGAACATCCGTGTCAACACGATCTCCGCTGGTCCGGTGAAGACGCTCGCCGCGTCGGGCATCTCGGGCTTCTCGGGCATCCTGCAGGTATACCGCGACCGCGCCGCGCTCAAGCGCAACATCGACGGCGGCGACGTCGCCGGTGCCGCGATGTTCCTGCTCTCGGACTGGAGCAAGGGCGTCAGCGGGGAAGTGATCTACGTCGACGGCGGCTACAGACCGATGGGCATGTAACAGGCCGTGTTCGCGGCGCAGGGCACACGGGCCAGGCAAGCCCTGCCCGCTCGGCCTACGTCGCGACGCGCCACTGTTCGGTGCGCAGATGCTCGGCGGGCACGCCGAGCTGCGACAACTGGTGTGACAGGTCGTCGACCATCGACGGCGGTCCGCACAGGAACGACAACGGCGTGGCCGGCGTCGTGAATCGACGCAGGAGCGCGGCGTCGATGCGCCCCACCCGGCCGTGCCAGTCGGTCAGCGCGTGGCGGGTCACCGTGACGATGGCATCGCCGCCATGCGTGTCGTGCCACTGCGCGAGCTCGTCGGCGTAGGCCACGTCGGCCAACTCCTTCACCGAATAAATCAGATGCCGTGGCGCGCGATGGCCCCGTGCGCGGGCTTCACGTGCGAGCGACCGCAGCGGCGCGAGACCCGTGCCGCCGGCGATGAGCAGCATCGGCGTGTCCGGCAGCACCTCGGGCAGCAGGAACTCCCCGAACGGTCCTTCGAAGTCGATGCGCGCACCGACGGTCACGCCATCGAGATGCCTCCCGAGGCCGCCGCCTGGCTGCGTGCGTACGAGGAACTCGATCGTGCCTTCGGTTGACGTGTCTGACGGTGCTGACGCGATCGAGTACGGACGCCTGTCGCGCTGGCCGTGCAGGCCGATCGCCGCGGCCTGTCCTGCCTCGTAAGCGAACGGGATGCCGTCGAGATCGAGCACGAGCCGCCGCGCGCCCGGCGGCGTGTCGACGAGCGCGCGAACCCTGAGCGTGAGCGCGTCAGGCACCTGGCCTCTGCTTGTAGTAGTCGGTCTGACAGGCCTCGATGAGCGCCTTCATGCGGAGCGCATCCTTCTTCCGATGGCCGGCGCAGCGGATCGGATTGACACCGCCGGTGGTCTCGATGAACACGTCCGAGAAGAACATGTTGGTGTCGATCCGTACCGACGCGACGTGCGCCATGTGGATCGAGTGTTCGAGTCTGCCCACCCACTGCGGCGTGTAGTGCACCACGCTGGTCGGCGTGATGTGCACCTGCACGGGGAGCAGCCGGTTGCCCGCGCTCAGCCGGCTTGCGCGGAACACGTCTCCCGCGGCAAACGGCCGGCCCTTGCGCCAGATGACGAAGGCGCCGACGGCCGCCACGCCCACCAGGCACCCCACCAGCATTGCCACGAGTCCCGACGCCGTCAGCACCCCGGCAGGATACCGCAGCATCGCCGGCAGATCGCCGCGCATGCTCCTGCATTCCCGCCGTCCGGTTTCGACGTCCGGCATTCGGTACCGCTCCGTTCTTCCGTTCCTGCCCTCTCGTGCGTATCACCGGGGGGCGTGATGACCGAGCGACGAATGGGGCGATGGTGGATGACGGCCGGAGCATGCGGCCTGCTGGCGGTGGGGTCGTGGGGTGGACGTGCGATGGCGCCAGGGGCGCTGCGTGCCTCGTCGGATGTGGAGACGCGTCCCGCGGCCACGGTCGGGAGCGGGCGCGCGCTGCCGACGCAGGAGGCGCTGATGCAGATGGCTGCCGCGCCGCTGCACTTCGAACGCAACCGTGGCCAGGCACCTGCTGACGCGACATTCGTCGCGCGCGGTGCCGGATACACCGTGCTGTTGTCGGGCTCGGCGACGACCCTCCTGCTCGAGACTCGAGACGCCGGTTCTCCGGACGACGGACGTTCGCGCTCCACCGTCGTGCGCACGCGACTGGTCGGGGCCGACACACCCGCCTCGGTCGACGGTGAGGCGGTACTTCCCGGTACGGTCAACTACTTCCGCGGCAACGATCCCGCGCGGTGGCAGCGCGACGTCCCGACCTTCGAACGCGTCCGCGCCGAGGCCGTGTATCCCGGAATCGACGTCGTGTACTACGGCAACCAGCGGCAGTTGCAGTATGACTTCCGCCTGGCCGCGGGTGCGCGTCCCGACCGGATCGGGCTGGCATTCGACGGTGTCGACGATATGTCGATCGACGCCAGCGGCGATCTGGTGCTGCGCGTTGGCGAGCAGGAACTGCGCCAGGAGCAGCCGTTCACGTACCAGGACGGTCCAGGCGGCCGCGTCGAAATCGCAAGCCGATTCGTGATGACCGGGCCCAACCAGATCGGGTTCGAGGTCGGCGACTACGACAGGCATCTGCCTCTGGTCATCGGTCCCGTCGTCACGTACTCCAGTTACTTCGGCGGCGACAGCGAGGAGATCCCGTTCGACGTGGCTGTTGGCCCTGACGGCAGCGTGTACGTCACGGGTGTCACGAGCGATCTCGCAGCGTTTCCCACCGTCAACGCGTTCCAGCCGACGAGCGGCTCGCAACCCGACGCGTTCGTGACCAGATTCCAGCCCAACGGCAACTCGCTCGCGATCGTGTACTCGACGTACCTCGGAGGGAGCGGAATCGAGAACGTCGTCAGTGGCGTTGGTCACACGGGTGACGTGGCGGTCGACGCCGCAGGGACGGCGCATGTCACCGGCGTCACGCGGTCCGCCGACTTCCCGGTGACACCAGGCGCGCACGACACGACGTTCGGCGGCCCCAACCAGTCCGACGCGTTCTACACACGTATCAGCAGCACGGGACAACTGCTGTACTCAACGTACGTCGGAGGTATTGCCACCGACGCGGGGTTCGGCGTGGCACTCGGCCCGGGCGGCGTCGCGTATGTCGTCGGCTACACGGCATCGGATGCCGTCACCGAACAGGCGCCGGTCACCAGCAACGCCTACGACCAGATCATGGACGGAGGCAGCGATGCGTTCGTCGCCAGGTTCACGGCCGCCGGTGTCCTCGACTACTTCACCTACCTCGGCGGCACCGGAGGCGAAGCGTCGTTCTACACAGGGGCCATCGCCGTGGACCAGGCTGGCTACGTCTACGTCGCTACCGACAGCAGCAGTTCGAACAACTACCTGCCGGCCAACGGGTTCGACACCACGGTCGGCAATCTGTCTGCCGGCGGATTCTTCGTCACGCTCGATACGACGCGCATCGGCGCCGCACAGTTGCTCTACTCCACCTACATCACCGGCACGAACGGCCAGCTCTGGCCCTATGGGGTGGCGGTCAACAGCGCGGGCATCGCCTACATCGTCGGCGAGACGAGCACGAGCATCGGCTTCCCGATCAAGAACGCCGTGCAGCCCACTTACGTCGGTGGCAATCGCGATGGCTGGCTGATGAAGATCGATACGACGAAGACGGGCACCGATTCGCTCCTGTTCTCGACGTATCTCGGCGGCGATCAATCGGACGTCGCGCACGACGTTGCCATCGACCACCTCGGACGCGCCGTCGTCGCCGGGACGACGTTCTCGAGCGGAACCGGTGTCGTGGTCAAGTTCCCGCTCGTCCAGCAGGTGGCCAGTTGTCCGACGTTCGTGCGCATCTCGCCCTTCGTCACGATCTTCAAGGCCGATGGATCCGGGTACGACCTGTCGTCGTGCTACGTCGACAGCTATGTGTTCTACGGCGTCGCGACAGGACCCAATGGCGAAATCTGGCTCGTCGGCAACACCAACGACAACCTCACCAACCCGCCGACGACGGGCGGCGTGCCCATGGTGAACGCCGAGCAGGGGACGTACGGGCGCGACTTCCCCGGTTCCGGCGGCGACATGGACGCGCTCGTCGTCCGCCTGTCGCCATCCACGGATCTCGCGATTGCCAAGGCCGCTGCGCCCAATCCCGTCCTGCCAGGCGGCACGCTCACATACACGCTCACGGTCACCAACGCGGGCGGCGAGACGGCCTCGAGCGTCCAGGTCGCCGATACGTTGCCCGCGACGACAACGTATGCGTCGTGCGTGGCCACCAACGGCGGCGTGTGCGGCGGCAGCGGCAATGCCAGGACGGTCACCTACGCGACGTTGGCCGCCGGCGCGTCGTCCACCATCACGATCGCGGCGACCGTCAACGCCAGCGTCGGCGCCGGCGCGACGATCAGCAACACGGCGACGGTGAGCAGTGCGATGCATGACCCGGTGCTGGCCAACAACACGGCGACGGCTGAGGTCTCGACACCCACCCTCGATCCCGCGGGAGACGCCGATGGCGACGGGCTGACCAACGAGTTCGAGACGCGGTACGGCCTGAATCCGTTCTCCGGCGGTTCGGGCCATGGTCCCGGTGACGACCCTGATGGCGACGGCCGCACCAACACCCAGGAACAGGCAGACGGCACGCATCCACGCGGGTTCGTGATCACCTACCTGGCCGAAGGCGCGACCGGGCCCTTCTTCGATACACGGCTGGCCATCGCCAATCCGACCTCGTCGCCGGCGCTCGTGCTGACGCGCTTCCAGAAAGGCGACGGGACGACGATTCGTGACTACCGCATCGTGCCGGCGATGCAGCGCGCGACGATTGACGTGGAGACGCTGGCGGGGCTCGACGCGGCGGAGTTCTCGACGCTGATCGAAGCCGACGTCCAGGTGGTGGCCGACCGCACCATGACGTGGGACGACACGGGGTACGGCAGCCACGCCGAGCGCGGCATCCTGACGCGGACGGCGACGAAGTGGTATTTCGCCGAAGGCGCCACGTTCGACAGGTTCAACCTGTTCTACCTGATTCAGAACCCGAATACGCAGGCCGCGCAGGTGCGCGTCACCTATCTCCTGCCGTCCGGCAATCCGCTCGTCAAGGACTACGTGGTGGCACCGCAGAGCCGATTCAACATCTGGGTGGACAGCGAAGGCCGGAACGATCCGGCGCTCGCGCCACTGGCCAGTGCTGAGCTGTCGGCGATCGTCGAGTCCACCAACGGCGTCCCGATCATCGCCGAACGCGCGATGTATCTCGATCAACCCGGCCGCCCGCTCGGCGCAGGGCATGAGAGTGCCGGCATCACCGCCCCATCCACGCAGTGGTTCCTGGCCGAAGGCGCCACCGGGAGCTACTTCGACATGTTCATCCTGATCGCCAACCCGGAACCCACCGACGCGACAGTGCAGGCCGACTTCCTGCTCGGTACCGGCCAGGTCCTCACGAAGACGTACACCGTGGCGGGCAGGAGCCGGTTCAACATCTGGGTCGATCGCGAGGATCCGCTGCTTGCCGACGCGGCGCTGTCCACGCGCATCACGTCCACCAACGGCGTGCCGCTCATCGTCGAGCGCGCGATGTGGTGGCCTGGCCCGACGTCGGCGACGTGGCAGGAGGCACACAACAGTCCCGGAGAGACCACGACGGGCACGCGATGGGCGATGGCTGAAGGTGAAGTCGGCGGCGCACGCAAGACGGCGACCTACGTGCTGATCGCCAACACGTCACCCTTCGCGGGCATGGCTCGCGCCACGGTGCTGTTCGAGGACGGCAGCGCGCCGATCGCGAAGGTCTTCCCGCTCGTCGCCAACAGCCGGGCGAACGTGACGCCGGCGGTGGACTTCCCGGAAACGGCAGGCAAGCGCTTCGGCATGCTGATCGAGAGCATCGGCGCGACACCGGCACAGATCGTTGTCGAGCGCGCCATGTATTCGGATGCCGGCGGTGTGCGCTGGGCAGCGGGCACGAACGCGCTGGCGACCAAACTGCAATAGCACGCGGGAGAGCCTGACGCGACGTGTCAGTCGGGCTCTCCGATCAGCGCGAAGCCGGCCCAGAACACGGGATGCTCGGGAATGACCACGACGCCAGCCGGCGTCGTGGCGTGCACGCGGCCGGCGCGCAGATCGCGCAGCAGACCGAGTTGCGCGTTTCGCAGGGCGCGGCTCTTCGAGGCGCCCGCGAGCCAGTGCCGATAGAACGCAGGCAGCAGCCGATTCGTCGGTTGGTCGGCCACGTCCCAGAGGCTGGCGACGACCGAAGCGCTTCCCGCGTAGATGAAGGCGCGTGCGAACGTCGAGATGCCGTCGCCCGGCATGAGGCCGCCTGCCGACCGGCATGCGCTCAGCACGACGAGGTCGGCGTGGAGATCGAGAGCGTAGACCTCCCGTGCCGTGAGGAGGCCGTTGGCGCCATCGCCTGGCGCTGACGAGGGTGCAAGCGCGAGATAGGACTGGAGCGGATCCTGCTCGCTCACGACGGCGTGCGTTGCGAAGTGCAGCACGGCCTTGCCGGCGACGGTGTCGCGGAGTGCGGCTTCGGTCGCTTCATGCGCCGCAAGGACGGTGGCCCGACCGCCGGGCATCACGCGCGCGATCGTCGCGACCTCGTGGCGCGCGCCGGGCAAACGCGGCAGCGGGCGATCGAGCGTCGGCAGGCGAGGAAGGACGGGGTCGGCGACGAGCAGGGCCGCACCCGTCCGTGCATCATGCCGTCTCTGACGTGCGGTGAAAGGCAGCACCGCGCCGGCCGGCGCGTAGTGGATGGCGTGGTCTTCCAGCAGATAGCGGCCGTTGGGACCCTGCAACGCCGCGAAGCTGACACCCAGCAACGGCCCGTGCGCCACGATCGTCAACAACGATCCCGGCCTGCGCGGCAGCACGTCCCGCACCGGCCGCACGAGCAGATCGTAGAGCTTCGGTCCTGAGTGCCGTGTCGACGCCGATCCTGAGTCGAAGGGGTCGAAGGCCTGTTGCACCAGTGCGCGCAGCCGTGCGCGGAGTATCGGTACGCGGCGGACGTGTACCGCGCCATCTCTGGTCACCACCCAGATGAACAGTTCGTCGTCGCTCACCCAGTAGACGAGGAACGTGGACTGCAGGCGCGCGGCCGCTGCCACGAAGTCGCTCACGGCAGCGGGATCCGGCGTCGCCACGTGGTCGATGGTCGTGTGGTCGGCGGAGGCGTCGCGGCCGGCGAGCAGGTCGAGCAGCGCACGCGATCTGGCGAGCTCGGCGGTTCCGAGTGACTCACGCGCCAGCCCCTGCTGCACCTGCAAGGCAATCGCCTCGCTGTATACGCTCGACTGCACGCGACTGAAGTCCTGCCTGAAGGCATCGGTCGGCACGAGGCGTGTCCGGATGTCTTCGAGCCGCGCGAGCGCCGCCTGCACGTCGGCGAGGGCGGCCGGGACGTTGCCCAGTGCGGCATGCGCACCAGCACGTTGCTGCAAGGCTTCGGGACAGGTATCGGGCCGCGACGCGCACGCCTCCACGGCGCGCGTCGCCGCGTCGAGGGCCTCGCGCGGCCTGGCCATCTTCCGATAGGCGAAGGACAGACTCGTGTAGCGCTCGGCGGGATAGACGTCGACACCGTTGGCGATGACGCGCTCCAGCGCCGCCGCGCCGTCCGCGAACTGTCCCTGGCTCAGCAGCAGGCCGGCGAGATTCGCCCTGACGAGATCCTGCACACGCAGCGAGCTCGATTGCTCCGCGAGCACCAGCGCCTGGTCGTAGGCGTCGCGCGCCCCGCGCAGGTCGCCAACACGCTGCCGGGCGGTGGCGACCGCATTGAGGCTCTGGATCAGCGCGAACGGGGCGCCGGCCGCCCGGTGCCGCGCGAGCGCTTCGAGCTGGAACTTCAGCGCCTCGTCGAGCCGACCGTGCGCGCGATAGACCCGGCCGATGCTGTTGTAGACGGTGCCGAGCGCAACGCCGTCGGTGGTGGCCGACAGCACGGTCTCGGCTCGCAGCAGCGCCTCGAGCGATTCTTCGTACTGTCCCTGCGTGAACAGGTGATCGCCAAGGCTCTGCCACGCGCGTCCTTCGAGGACACGATCCCCAACAGCACGTGCGTCATCGACCACGCGGGCGAGCAGCGGACGTTTCTCCGCGAGCGTGAGTGGAGCCACCCTGATCAGTTGCAGCGTCGCCACCGCCCGCCCGCGACGATCCTGCGCGGCGGTGAAGGCGGTCACCGCGCGTTCGGCGCCCTCACGGGCCTCGGCGCGCAGACCCGACACGTACGCGGCCACGCCCGCGAGATGACTGGCGCGCCCGATGCCGCGATCGTCGGCGAGGCGCTCGTAGATCGTCAGGGCCAGCAGCGCTTCCTCGCGCGCCGCCGCATACTGCGTCCTGGCATGGAAGATCTCCGCGATCGCGACGCGCGCGTCGGCTTCTTCGCGCGCAAGTGCGAGGGCGATGGCCCGTGCGCGAGCGGCTTCCAGCAGCTTGAGTGCCGCGTCGCGCGAACCGTCACGCAGCAGTCGCCCCGCCGTGTCGAGTTGCTCACGAATCGCTGCCGCATCCGGCGTGTTGTCCACCTGCATCTGCGGCGCGGCGCGGACCCATGGGGTCGCGGCCATCGTCACGATGAGACACAGCGAGGCGACGATCGCGTGCCGGGCGGGCATGTGATGTATCAGCGATGACTGACGGGTTCGTCTGTGAGCCTGTCGAGCGCGTCGCAGGCGCGCGCGGTCCGCGGCGCGCGTCGATCGCAGAGGGCCTCGAAACGCGTCCGCGCATCAGCGACGTGTCCTGCCCGGTGCTCGGCGATCGCGCGATAGAACGCCACATCGTCGGCGAACGTGGGATCGACGACTGCCTCGGCGGCAGTGAATGAGGCGATCGCCCCGCGCGCATCGTCCAGGAACAGGCGGGAGACGCCCTGATAGAAGAGGACTTCGATCGAACGCGGATACCGGGGCTCGAGTGCCGTGAGGGCTGCGTTTGCGGCGACGTAGTCGTCTCGTCGGTACGCATCGAGTCCTGCCGCGAGATCGGTCAGCAGCGGGTTGTCGGCGGCAGCACCACGCCATGTCAATGCCGTGAGGCCGAGACGCACCGGTGGCTTGTCCAGCGGCAGCACGACCGGCGGGGGAGTGGAAGCCCGCGTGGCATCCGCGTTCGAGGCCGGAGATGTCGACGGTCGGGTCTCTTCGAGCCTGGCAACAGGCGTGTCACCGCTATCGCCGACGATCACCCACGCGACCAGCACGGCAGCGGCCAGTGCCGGTGCAAGGACCAGCGGCATGAGCCAGCGGCGTCGTGGCTCGACGCGGGAGGGTGACTGCGATGTGGTTTCGGCCTGGATTCGCGCGAGCAGACGTCGGGCGGCGTCCGCATCGAGCGGAGCGTCGGTTTCACCGAGGCCGTCCGCCAGTGCACGGCTCCATGGACTCGCCGACAGATGGTCGTCGAGCGCGGCCTGCAGGTCGTCTGGCAGTACACCGGCTTTCGCGGCGCGCAGCAGGTCGATCGGCGGGTCGTCGCGGTGCCGCGCCCGGATGACGTCGATTTCGTCCTGCGCATCAGCGAGGAACTCGCGCTCCTCGGGGGTCCATCCGTCTCGGGGGAGGCTCATGTGTCCACCACTCCGTTCGCCCTCCGCAGCAGCGTCAGCGCGTACTGCAGGTATCCCTTCACCTGGTTCTCCGTGAGTCCCGTCTGCGCCGCGATCTCGGCGCGCGTCATGCCGTGCGCGTAGCGCAGCATGAGGCACGTCCGGTGGACCGGCTTGAGGTCGGCGTCCTCGAGCACCCACTGCTCGAGCGGCGGCGCGGCGGTGGGCAGGCGCGCGATCGACTCGACGTACCGCTGTTCCACCATGTGCCGGCGCCATCGATCCCTGGCGCGATTGCGGACGACGGCGAACAGCCACGTGGGCAGCTGCGGCTGGTCGATGGCGTCGAGGTTCCGGTGAAGCGCCATGAATGCCTCGGCGGTCAGATCCTCGGCGACGTCCCGCTTCCCTGACACGCTCATGGCGAACCGGAACACCGCCTGCACGTGCTGGTGATACAGCTCCTCGAAAGTCGCCATGGACTGGAGTGATG
Source organism: Acidobacteriota bacterium (assembly GCA_020845575.1). Classification (NCBI taxonomy): domain Bacteria; kingdom Pseudomonadati; phylum Acidobacteriota; species Acidobacteriota bacterium. The sequence continues at coordinate 143,172 of JADLFL010000040.1, forward strand.
AGGCGAGACATCGAAGACTACCATGCGCCGAGCGCGCGAGTAGAATCGGCGCGTGCGTCCGCTTCGGGTCGTGGTTGCCTGTCTTGCGCTGCTGTGCAGCGGCGCGTCAGCATCCGCGCATCCGGGCTCGATGGCATTCTGGAAAGTCACCATAGACGACACCGAGGCCCACAGCCAGATACTGGTGTCGCTGCTCGACTTCGGCTGGACCGACGCGGATCTCGCGCGCCTCGACGGCGGAGGTGAGCCGTCGCAGGCGCGCCGCCTGACGATCGGCGCGCGGTTGCTGGACCACTTCGTCATCGTGCAAGGCGGTGCGGCCACGCCCGCACGCGTGGTCGACGCGCGCGTCGTACCGGGAGGATCGCTGGAAGTCGTCGCCGTGCATACGCTGGCCGGCGGCGCGCGTGCGCTCGCGCTCCGTTCCTCCTTCCACGAACTGACCGACAACAGCCATCGCGTGATCGCGCGTGTGGACCATCTCGCCGACGTGGAGCCGCTGGTGCTCAGCGTGTTCGAGCCTGAGCATGTCCTGCCGGATGCCGCGCCGGCATCCCGATTCCACGCCATCGCTCCTGCCGGCTCGTTATTCGCAATGCTGCTGCTCGGCATCGAGCACATCCTCACGGGCTACGACCATCTCGTGTTCCTGCTCTGCCTGTTGGTGCCGGGCGGCACATGGCGCTCGCGCGTCGCCATCGTCACGGCGTTCACCGTGGCGCACAGTCTCACGCTCATGCTCGCGGCGGCGGATGTCGTGACGCCTCCCGCGCGCTTTGTCGAGGCGGCCATCGCCGTGAGCATCGGGTATGTCGCCGTCGAGAACCTGCTGCACGTGGAACCACACACGCGCTGGCCCACGGCCTTCGGCTTCGGGCTGATTCACGGCTTCGGCTTCGCCGGGATGCTGCACGAACTGGACATGCCCCTGGGCCAGTGGCTGTCATCCGTAGCAGCGTTCAACGTCGGCGTCGAGATCGGCCAGCTCGTCGTCGTGGCGATCGCCGTGCCGCTCATCGCCATCATCGCCAGGCACTCGTGGCATCGGCGGCTCGTGCAGTCGACCTCCGTCGTCGTGTGTGGCCTGGCGATCGTCTGGCTCGTGGAGCGCCTGTCATGACCGTGTCTTCGCCATCATCACCGGCCGTCGGCACCTTCCGTCGTCGCGTCGCCGTCCTGATGCCCGCCGCTGCGGCGATCGTGCTGGCTGCGCTCCTGTTCCACACGACACATGCCGCCACCGACGGCACGCTGCAGGTGACGATCGTCGATGCCGCCTCGTCGACGCCGACGCCGGTGCGTGTACGCATCAAGGACGCGGCTGGCACGCCGATCGGCAAGCCCGTGCGCGGGGCCATCACCGTGCCCGGCGCGGCGCTCGGTATTCCCGCCGAGGCGCTGGCCGTCATGTACGGCCGAGACGACGTGGCCGATGGCTTCGCCAGTCAGCCAGACGGCGCGTTCTACGTGGATGGCGCGTTCACCGTGGCGCTGCCACCCGGCGACTACGACGTCGAGATAGCCAAGGGTTACGAGTTCGTGCGCCACCGCGGACGCGTGCAGGTGAGGGCAGGCGGCACAACGGCGGAGCGATACGTGTTGCGCCGCTGGGCCGACATGCCGGCCCGAGGCTGGTACTCGTCGGACGATCACATCCACCTGCGCCGATCGCCGCGCGAGGATCCGCTGATCCTGCGCTGGATTGCGGCAGAAGACATTCACGTCGGCCACCTGCTGCAGATGGGCGACTTCTTCACCACCTTCTTCACGCAGTACGCCTTTGGCGAGAGTGGCCGGTACGAGGAATCGGGCCACATCCTGTCGCCCGGCCAGGAGGAACCGCGGACGCCGGAGATCGGGCACACGATCTCGCTCGGTGCGTCGGCCTTCGTGCGTCCGCGCGAGCGCGACTACTATCGCTACGACCGCACGTTCGATCGCGTACGGGAGCTCGGTGGCGTGTCGGGGTACGCACATCAAGGCGCCACGTTCCACGGCTGGCGCGGCATGACACTCGACGTCCTGCAGCGCAAGATCGACTTCCTCGAATTGCTGCAGTTCTGCGCGCCGGACGGCCCGCTCGTCACCACCAACTACTACCGCTTCCTCGACCTCGGGTTCCCGTTGACGGCGACCGCCGGCTCCGACTTTCCCTGGTGCGGCAGGAACCGGAAGTTCGGTGCTGCCGAGGACGAGGGGCCGCACATCGGCGACGCGCGCTTCTACACGTACGTCGATGGTCCGCTGACGTTCGATCGATGGCTGGCGGCGTTGAAGGCAGGCCGGACCTTCGTCACGACGGGTCCATTGCTGGAGCTCCTCGTGGACGAGGCGCTGCCCGGTACGACGCTCGAGCGGAAGGATGGCGATCGCGTACAGGTGGTCGTCGAGGCACGCGGGCACGCCACCGACGTGCCGCTGCGGACGGTCGAGCTCGTCGTCCACGGCAACGTGATTCGTACGGCGTCGGCGACCGATGCGGGGCAGTCGTCCGAACGCATCAGGCTCACCCATGAACTGCGAATCGATGGGCACGGCCTGTGGGTGGCGGCGCGCGCGCACGGCGGGCCGACGCAGGTGGCACACACGACGCCCGTCTACATCCGGGCCAACGGCCGTGGGTTCCACAATCCCGCCACGGTGCGGACGCATCTCGAGCAGTCGTCGGCGTATCTCGACGAGATAGAGGCCGCGCTCCTGACGCCAGGCCCGGCCATCGACTATCAGATCACCCGGCATCCCGAGGCCCTGCGCGAGCGGGTTGCGGAGGTGCGCGCCATCCTGGAGCGCCTCTCCGACCAGTTGCGCTGACGGAGGTATCCTCGATGCCCTGTCCAATTGGCGCCGGCAAGCAATCGTCATTCATCATTCGTCATTGAGCATTCGTCGATGGGGACGCTCTCTTCGGAGCTCGGGCCGCTGCGGGCGGCACAGGCGCGGGGGCCGTTGATCTACGCCGACGCGAACGTACCGGTCCCGCTCGTGACATTCATGCGCGACAGGCTGGCGTGGGACGTGCTGCACGTCATCGACGAACCCGCCTGGCGCCGCGCCACCGACGTCGCGCACTACCACCGCGCACGAGAGCTCCACCGCACGCTCGTCACGCTCGACCACGACTTTCTCGACGACCGCCGCTTCCCGCCCGCCGACAGCCCCGGTGTCATCGTCATCGACACGCCCGACGAGCGTCGCCAGCGGAAGATCCTCGCCGCCCTCGACCCGCAGCTCCGCCCCACCTCCCGCCTCGCCCCACTCGCAGGGAAGAAGCTGCTCGTGCATGGGGACGGACGGAGTAATGCCGAATGACGAATGACGAGTGCCTGTCGCGCCGGAGCGCTGCAGGCGCGAAGGCGGGCTGCCCTCTTTTGTCCTGCCATCCGTTACTCTTCCTGAATGTTGATCCTTGACGGTGCGCATGTGGTCCTGCCTGACAGGGTGTTGAGCCCGGGGCGGATCGTGATCGAAGGGGACCGCATCACCGATGTGGGACCGGGCAAGGAGGGTGGGGCGTTCGCTGGGCGGTGGATCGTGCCGGGATTCATCGACGTGCACGTGCACGGCGTCAACGGCGAGGACGTGCTGGCAGGGCCGGGACGCGTGGCGCGCGTGGCGATGCACCTGCCGCGGTTCGGCTGCACGTCGTTCACGCCCACCACGTTCGCGTGTCCACCTGCCGAGCTCGAGACGCTCGCGCGCGACATCGAAGCCGCGATGGCGGCACCGGGCACCGAGTCCGCGCGCGTGCTGCCGGCGCACCTCGAGAGCAACTTCATGGCGCCCGAGTACCGTGGCGCGCAGCCGCTCGACGCCTTCGTGCTCCCGCCTGGGGCACCGCCGGAACTGGCGACGCCAGGCACCGCGACGACGTTCACGGCCGACGACATCATGGCCGTGATCAGCGCTCATCGCGGAGCCATCGGCACGCTGACAGTCGCGCCCGAACTGCCTGAAGGCCTCGCGCTCGTACGGACGCTCGCCTCGCGCGGACACATCGTGTCCCTCGGCCACTCAGGCGCGACGCTGGAGGAAGCGCGTGCGGCGATCGACGCCGGCGCGCGCCGCGCCACGCACCTCTTCAACCGCATGCCGCCGCTCACGCATCGCGCACCGGGCCTCATCGGCGCCGTCCTGGACGACGACCGCGTGGACGTGGAGCTCGTGGCCGACGGCTATCACGTGCATCCTGTCGTGATGCGCGCGGCGATTCGCGCCAAGCGTCCCGAGCGCGTCATGGCCATCACCGACGGACTGGCAGGGGCGGGGCTCCCCGAAGGCTCGCACTTCGAGCTCGGCGGACGCGGCGTGACGGTGCGCGAGCGCGCGTGCTTCCTCGACGATGGGACCCTGGCGGGCAGCCGGCTGACGATGGATCGCGTGTTCGCGAACCTGGTGGACATGGTGGGCGTGACGCCCCTGGAGGCGGCGATGATGACCGCCACGGTGCAGGCGCGGGCGCTCGGGCTCGGCGATCGCGGCAGGATCGCGCCGGGCCTGCTGGCCGACGTCGTGGTCCTCGACGACACGTGGCGCGTGCAACAGACGCTCCTGGGCGGCGGCGTCGTGTACGCGGCGGACCGTCAGGCCTGACGCGGTGAAACCCGGGTACCGAACCGTCCGTCTACTTCTGACAGCCATGCGACGCCCGCGCATCACCCCGCTGGCCCTGGCCGGACTGCCCCTCATGCTGGCCGGCTGCATCGTCCATGTCGATTCGGGAGGCTTCACGTCGCGCGACCAGGTGCGCGTGGCCGTCGAGGGTGTGCCGACGGTCGATCTGTCGACCTTCGACGGGGCCATCGAAGTGCGGTCGTGGAGCAAGGCCGAAGTGCTCGTGGAGATCGAGTCGCGGGCCTCGTCTCGCGACCTGCTCGATACCATCGACATCGACAGTCGCGGCGACAAGTCCGGCGCCGTGGTCCACGTCACGCTGAAGGACACGGATGGCTGGCGATTCTCGAAGCACGCGGTGAGCCGGTCGGCGCGGCTGATCGCGACGGTGCCGGCGGAGAGCCGCCTGCGTGTCAACAGCGGCGACGGCTCGGTGCGCGTGGTGCGCGTGCGCGGCACCATCGAGGCACGCACGGACGATGGGCGCATCGTGATGCGCGAGGTGGGCGGCGACGTCGTGGCCCATACCGGCGACGGGAGCGTACAGGTCGAGGATGTCGACGGCCGGTGCCGCGTGAGCACGCGCGATGGCAGCGTGCTCGTGGCGGGCCGGTTGCAGGGCGGTATCGAAGCCCGCAGCGGTGATGGCAGCGTCACCATCCGCGCGGCGTCAGGCACCATCGTCGACGAGGACTGGCACATCGAGACGGGCGACGGAGGCGTGGTGCTCACGCTGCCGGATCCCGTCGACGCGCGGCTCGATCTCGAAACGGGCGATGGCCGCATCGCCCTGGCTGGATTCCCGGAGCTTTCGGTTGCCCGCGATGGCGAGCGTCGCCGACGCCTCCAGGCAGTGCTGGGCGACGGTCAGGCCACCCTGCGCGTCCGCACCTCCGACGGCACCATCAGCCTCAAACGCACGCCATAGTCGGCCGTCCTGGCACTGACGAACGGGCTGAAGCCCGTTCGCTCCATCCGATGCGGGATGGAACAGCCTGATGCAGATGGAGGCCAGGGGTTTCAACCCCTGGCTACGTACTCCGTCGGATCTGATCCAATCGCTTCGACGAAGGCGTCGTGGCGCTCGCGGCATTTGCTGCACGCGCCGCAGTGCAGGTCGCCGACCGGATTCATGCACGACAGCGTGAGCGCCATCGGCGCGCCGACCACCTGACCCCGACGGATCACGTCGGCCTTCGTCCATTCGCGGTACGGCGTTTCGATCGCGATGCGGTGCGCGAGACCGATCGACAGCGCCGTTGCCATGGCGTCATAGAACGCAGGCGTCGCATCGGGAAATGGGTTGCCACCGAGTGGCGCCAGCGCGATGCGGGAGATGCCGTTGATCGCGCAGAAGACGGCGGTCTTGCCGAGCAGCACGATGTTCCGTCCCACGAGGTACACGTCCTCGTCGGGCGTCTCCCAGGCCGGCGGCGTCCCAGCGATCGACCAGTGCCCGGGGGCGTACACGTCGCGCACGGATGCGTCGATCAGGTGGAGCGGATCGAGCTGCGCCGCCGCGGGAAACGCCGCGAGCGCGCGTGCGAGCATCGCCCGTTCGCCAGCCTCCCAGGCGAGGCCGGACGCCACGTAGATCGGCTGTACGCGGGCGTGCGCCGTGAGATCCGCGGCAAGGACGATGCTGTCGAGGCCGCCGGAACACAACACGGCCACGCGATCGGCGTGTAAGGTGGTGGGGTGTTCTACAGGCACTTCGTCTTCGACCTCGATGGCACGTTGATCGACTCGCGTCAGGATCTCGTGGATGCCGCCAACGCGATGCTCGCCACCTATGATGCACCGCCCCTCCCGTCGCAGGCCGTCGTGGCGATGGTGGGCGAGGGCGCCCGCATGCTTGTGACGCGTGCGCTGGCCGCGGCGCGCGTCGACGCCGACGTCGACGAGGCGCTCGCCCGGTTCATCGACGCCTATGACGCGCGGCTCACGGCCACCACGCACCTCTACGACGGCGTGGCCGAGACGTTGCGCCGGCTCCACGCCGGAGCCCACGTGTCGGTGCTCACCAACAAGCCGCAGCGGCCGACCGACGCCATCCTGGCATCGTTGGGCGTCGCGCCGTTCGTCCATGCGGCTATCGGTGGCGATTCGTCGTACGGCAGGAAGCCCGCGCCCGACGCCCTGCGCGCGCTGATCGATCGCGCCGGCGCGACTGTGGAAGAGACCCTGATGGTCGGCGACTCGTGGGTGGACGTGGCGACCGCCGTGGCCGCCGGTGTCGACGCGTGTCTGGTCACTTACGGGTTCGGTTTCGCCGCCGTCGACGCCGAGCACCGCGCGCGGGCCCGCTGGTCCATCGATGCGATCGACAGCCTGCTCCCGCTGATGTCGGCGCATCAGCGCTGATCACCGCGCGGGCGTCGTGTCGACGAGCACCTTCGACGCCGCGCGCGCGCCGATCACCAGCTGTGGCGCGTCGGTCCCCTGCACGGCCACGCTGTCGGCAGCCGTGTCTCGCGACAGCACCACGAGCACCTGGCCGGGTACCAGGGCACTCTGTTCCAGGAAGCGGAGGAAATCCGCGTTCTGATCGGCGATGCGCGCCACGCGCACCGGCACGCCGAGCGGGCAGTCGGCGAGCGAGTGGTAGCTGCGCTCGTGGACGCCGCCGTCGGCATTCGGGATGGGGTCGCCGTGCGGGTCGACGGACGGGAAGCCGAGCATCTCGTCCATCCTGCCGATCAGCCGATCGGAGACGGCATGCTCCAGGTGTTCGGCCTCGTCGTGGACCTCGGCCCAGCTCATGCCCATGACCTCGACGAGGAACAACTCGATGAGGCGATGCCGCCGCAGGACGAGTCCCGCGAGCCTGTCGCCGGCGGGTGTCAGGCGCACGCCCGCGTACGGCTCGTAGCGCACGAGTCCGGACTCGGCGAGGGCCTTCACCATCGTGGTGGCCGTGCCGGGCACCACGTCGAGCGCGGCGGCGAGCTGGCCCATGGGCACGAGCGCGTCAGCCGCGATCGCACGCTGCGCGGCGTGGATGGCCTTGAGGTAATTCTCGACGGTGCTGGACGGCAGCATCAACCGTCATATGGTACCTGCGGCGAGGTGCGACAGGCGTCGGCATGGATCGCCTCGAGCCGATCGACCATCGTCTCGACGCCGTACTCGCGACGTGCGGCGGCTTCGACGGCGGCACCCATCTCGACCCTGTCGTCCCGCGTGATGGCTCGCACAAGCGCTGCTGCCAGCGTGTCGACGGACGCTTCCGTCTGTGCGTCCGGTGAGTCGAGATCCACTACCTCACCGGCGTTCGCCTTCTCGATCATCTCGGGGATCCCACCCACGCGCGTCGACACGATGGGAAGGCCCGCCAGCATCGCCTCGACGATCGCCACGGGCTGGTTGTCGGATCGGGACGGAAGGCAGAACACGTCGGCGGAGAGGAGGATGTCCCACGGGCGCGCGACGTGCCCGAGGAGGCGGATGCGCTGGCCGGTGGGATCGGTGCGGCTCGCGAGCGCGCGAAGTTCAGCCGCCATGTCGCCGTCGCCGGCCAGATCCAGCGTCGCACCGGGACACTGCTCCCACACGAGCGGCATCGCGGCCACGAGGAGATCCTGCCCCTTGCGCATCGTGATCTCGCCGACGCAGATGATGCGGGTGTCGCGCGAACCGGCGCGCGCGGCCGTGCGGGCGGGGTAGCGCGAGAGATCGAAGCCGTTAGGAATCACGTACACGTGTGGGACACCGGGAAGCGCGGCCACGCGTTGGGCCCAGTCGGTCGACGGCGAGATCACGGCCTTCGCCGTGGACATCGCGAGCGCGTCCTGGAGGTCGTAGGCCGCCGGTCGTTCGAGGTTCCAGCCGTGGCATGTCACGACGATGGCTGGCGCGCCGGACCAGTGCGCCACGGCGCCAGCCACGGCGGTATGCGCGTGCGCGACGTCGCCCGGCGACCAGGCTCCCACCAACGCGCGCAGGCCGTCGGCCGCGCGTCCGAGGCCCGCCGTGTCGCGATGGAATGTATCTCCGACGACCTGCGTGACGATGCCTCTCCGCTCCAGTTCCGCGACCTGCGCCGGATCGGACGCCCAGGGGCCTTCGGCATCGGTCGAGAGCGCCACGAGCACGGTGTGTCCACGTTTCGCCTGCTCCGTACACAGATCGACGATGGCGCGGCCGGCCCCGAGGCGGAGATGCGTCACGACATGGACGATGCGCATGAGCGGCGTCAGTCTCTCACGGCGGCCCGATGCCCGGCGGCCTGGCGGTGCCCGGTGCTGCTATTCTTCTCGGCTATGCTCGAGACGGCTGAGGTCCGCAGGCAGCTCACCCATCGGCTCGCCGAGCTCCGCAAGGCGCAGACCCTGCGCCGGACGGCGATCGACGCCGCGCGCGGTGCGTTCGACGCGGTGCTGGAGCGCGAGATCGCGCCGACCGTGCGTCAGCTCGCGCAGGCGCTGAAGGCCGAGGGCTTCGGGTTCTCCGTGCAGACGCCAGCGTCGGCCGTCAGGCTCATCTCGGATCGCTCCAGCGACAACATGATCGAGGTCGTACTGGAACTGGGCGGCGCGCAGCCGGCAGTCGTCGTGCGCAGCGCGTTCGTGCGCGGCCGCCGGCAGATCGAGGACGAGCGCGCGCTGGCAGAGGGCGACGCCATCGCCTCGCTCGACGGCGAGCGCGTGCTGGCCGTGCTGCTCGACGTCATCGAGCCCTTCATCGAGCGATAGGACGCGCGGTCCGGCTCCCTGGCCGCACACAGCATCAGGCCGTGTGACGGCAGCAGCGCGTCACCTGTTCGGCGGCGCGGCAGACGATTCACAAGCGGTCGAGGCTGCCGAGGGACCCTCATCCCCGTGGTGCGGAAGGCCGACCCGCCCGGCCACGCGTCGACTTCCGCGGCGCCGTCGGCGTCACAATGACTGCGCGCCGGCGTCCCGGGCGCCTGGAGGTTCACTCGTGCGTCATCTGATCCCCTCGCTTTACGCCATCACCTGCCTCGCGTCCGTTGCTTCTCCGGCGAGTGCCGATCAGTCACCGTACGCTCCCGACCAGGCCGCCGTACGTACCGTTGGCGACATCGCGATCGCGTCGGGCGAGGGCCGCGTGACGCGCGCGGCGGATCAGGCGTTCGTCACGGTCGCCTCCGAAGCGCGCTCGCGTCAGCCGCGTGAGGCGCAGGCGCAGAACGCCACCGTGGCCGAGGCCATCCGTACGCGTCTCCAGGCCTTCGCACTGCCCGCCGACGCCATCCGCACGCTCAGCGTGAGCATGCAGCCACAGTTCGACTGGGCCAACGGCAGGCAGACGCTGCGCGGCTACGTCGCCACCAACATGATCGAAGTCCGACTGGACGATGTGACGAAGGTGGGGGAGGTGGTGGACGCGGTCGTGGCGGCGGGGGCAACGCGCGTGACGGGCGTGCGCTTCACGCTGAAGGACATGGCGGGAGCGCAGCGCGAGGCGCTCGCGCTGGCATCGGCCAGCGCGCTCGACCGTGCGCGAGCGATGGCCAGGGGCGTGGGGCGTGACGTCGACCGCGTGATTCGCCTCGACGAGACGGGCAGCAGCCCGATGCCGCCTCCGCCCGTGATGATGCGCATGGCCGAAGCCGTCAGCGCCGACGCCCCGACAACGCCCGTCACCGCCGGCGACATCGAAGTCCGCGTGTCGGTCACGGTCCACGCTGTCATGCGCTGACGTATGACACGAGCCGGCCCGAGTCCTGCCGGGGGTTCGCTATGATCGACCGGATGGTCGATCCGGGGCGTTGCGCCGCGGACGCCCGTGCAAGGAGTTTCCGTGTCGCATACCGTTCACATCCCCACGCCCCTTCGCCAATACACCGACAAGCTGGACACGGTGCAGGTCGGCGGTGCCACCGTCGGTGACGCGCTCGCGCAGCTGACTGCCGCGTATCCGGACCTGCAGAAGCACCTCTACAACGAGCAGGGGAAGCTCCGGCACTTCGTCAACATCTACGTGAACGACGAGGACATCCGGTATCTCCAGAAGGAGCAGACGCCGCTCGGCGAGCAGGACACCATCAGCATCATCCCGTCGGTGGCCGGCGGCAGTGCAGCGACGGCGGAACTGCCCGCGCTCGAACAGGAGGAAGTGGCGCGCTACAGCCGTCACCTGATCCTTCCGGAAGTCGGGGTCGAGGGGCAGAAGAAGCTGAAGGCCGCGAGCGTGCTGTGCGTGGGCGCAGGCGGACTCGGCTCGCCCGTCCTCCTGTATCTCGCCGCTGCCGGCATCGGCCGCATCGGCATCGTCGACTTCGACGTGGTGGACCTGAGCAACCTGCAGCGACAGGTGGCGCACGGCACCTCCGACGTCGGCCGCCGCAAGCTCGACTCGGCGCACGACGCGATCAGGGCGATCAACCCGCACGTGCAGGTCGACCTGTACGAAACGGCGCTGTCATCGCAGAACGCGCTCGACCTGTTCAGGCCGTACGACATCATCATCGACGGCACCGACAACTTCCCGACGCGCTATCTCGTGAACGACGCGTGCGTGCTGATCGGCAAGCCGAACGCGTACGGCAGCATCTTCCGGTTCGAAGGACAGGCGTCGGTGTTCGCCACCAAGGGCGGCCCGTGCTATCGCTGCCTTTATCCCGAACCGCCGCCGCCGGGGCTCGTCCCGAGCTGCGCTGAAGGCGGCGTGCTCGGCGTGCTGCCGGGCATGGTCGGGATGATTCAGGCCACCGAGGCGATCAAGCTGATTCTCGGCGCGGGCGAGCCGCTCGTCGGCAGGTTCCTCATCTACGACGCGCTCCGCATGAAGTTCCGCGAGCTGAAGCTGCGCCGCGATCCCGAGTGCCCCGTGTGCGGCGACAACCCGACGGTCAAGGCGCTCATCGACTACGAGCAGTTCTGCGGCCTCAAGCCCGCCGCCGGTGCCGCACCCGCCGCCGCCCCGCAGGAGATCCCCGCCGTCACCGTCGAGGAGCTCAAGCAGCGTCTCGATCGCGGCGACGACATCGTCGTGCTCGACGTGCGCGAGCCGCACGAAGTGGACATCGTCCGCATCGACGGCACGACGGTGATCCCGCTCGGCGACCTGCCCAACCGGCTCGACGAGCTCGATCGCTCGCGCGACATGCTCGTCCACTGCAAGATGGGCGGCCGCAGCGCGAAAGCCGTCGCGCTGCTGCGCGAGAAGGGCTTCGACAGGGCTTACAACGTCACGGGCGGCATCCTCGCCTGGGTCGATCGAATCGAGCCGCAGAAATCGAAGTACTGATGGGAAGGGTGCTCGACGTCCGTGTCGAGAGTGCTGGGCTAGAATTCAATCACCTCGGGGACGAGGTGATGAAGGTGTTCAGGGTGGACTGACTCGTGGCCTCTACCCCTCCATCCGTCGTCGTCCTTGGTGGGCCAAATGGAGCCGGCAAGTGGCCGCAACTGGTCGCTACCGGTGGGACGGGCGTGGCGACACGCGTCCGCCTGCCGCAGGCCTGGCGGGCAGCTTCAGAGGGATACGACCAATGAGTAGTACGGAGTCGACCGTCACGGAATTGTTCGACGAGGGAACGGCCATCGACCAGGCACTTCGCGAGGCCGCCAGGGATGCCAGACGCTTCCACAAGGCGATCGGCAATCCGATGGCCACGTGGAGGGACGGCAAGGTGGTGTGGGTACAGCCGGAGGACATCGTCGTCGATACTCCGGCTGAGGCAAGCGACCGTCCCGACCGGCAGTAAGTCCAGGTACTGAGCAGGGCGGAGGACGCCGCCCTGAAGGGCCTGTCACTCGAATCGCGCGGCGGCTGCACGCACGTCGTCGAGCAGTTTCACGTCCGCGTCGGCGAGCAGTTGTCGCTCGCGCAGCGACTCGAGGAGGCGGAGGGCCTCGAGGTAGGCGCCCTTCGCGGCGGCGCGTTCGCGCTCGCGTGCGGCGCCGGTGGTGGCGGCCGCCGCTCGCGCGTGCAATTGGCCGCGAAGCTGGAACGCGAGCGACAGGTTCCGACTGGCGCGGCGGTCTTGCGGGAACTCGATCACGAGCTGCGAATACAGGCCGGTCGCCTCGCCCGCGCGCGCCAGCGCCGCCCCGCGATCATCCCGAGCGGCGAGCGCCTCGGCCAGGCGCATGTTCGCGAGCGCGAGTTCGCCCCGAAGACGGCCGTTGCGCGATTCCGCGTCGGTGATGTCGCGCAGGATGCGTCGCGCCGCTTCGAGGTACCCGACGGCCTCGGCCGGCCTGTGCAGGTTCACCGCCGCCTGTCCCAACCGCGAATACGAGCGCGCGAGCTGCTGCTGCGCGCGCATGTTCGCCGGATCGCGCTCGGCCACGGGCCGGATCACGTCGAGCGCGCGCGCCGCAAACGCGTGCGACGTCTCGTCGTCGGCATCCTCGTAGACGCTGCTCGTCAGCCAGTACGTCGACCACAGCCCGCTGCGCAGCGGCAGATCGTCGGGGTGCGCGGCGACCAGCGGCTCGTAGATGGCGGCGGCCGCCGCCATCTCGCGCTCGGCCTCGGGCAGACGATCTTCCCAGGCGAGCGCCAGGCCGAGTTGCGCGTGCGAATCGCCGAGCAACCGCGCGACATCGCGCTCGCGATCCGGGCCGGCGCGCAGGGGCTCGACCAGCGCAATCGCCCTGCGGAAGTAGGGGAAGGCACCCGCATAGCGGCTGCTCGTCGACAGGTTGCGGCCAAGATCGTGCTGGACCTGCGCGAGCGCCACCGTCAGCGCGACGTCGCCAGGCGTCGCCGTTGCGAGCGCGTCGTACTCGCGCAGCGCCAGGTCCAGATCGCGCCCCGCACCCTCGTAGTCGTTGGCTTGCGCGCGGATGTTCCCGAGGATGCGGGCGTTCTCGGCCAGGCCGCGCCGTAGCGTCGCGTCGCCGGGCGAGGCGGCGAGCAGCGCGTCCCGAATCGCGCGAGCCTTCTCGTAGCTCGCGATCGCCTTGCCGATCTCGACGAGGTTCGGGTTGCTCGGATTGCCCTGCAGATCGCCCATCTTCTCGTAGCCCGCCGCGATCTCCGCCTGGAGCCGCGGATCCCCGCCCGCCTCGAGTGCGAGGCGATCGAGGTGCTCGAGTGCCCGCTGCAGCATCACTTCGCGGGCCTCGGTGGCGCCGTGCAGGCGTTCGACCAGCGGACCGATCTCGAACAGCAGCGAGCGCGACAGCGCGCGGACGTCGTCGAAGCGTCTGGTGGCGCGATCGCGTTCGGCACGTGCGACCTGCGCCTGCCACATCGCCATGCCGGCGCCGGTCACGAGCGCGAGGGCCACCAGCATCGCCGCAGACACCGCCACCCTGTTGCGGCGCACGAACCGCGACGCGCGGTAGCGAATCGTCTGTGGCCTCGCGGTGATGGGGCGCCCCTCGAGATGGCGCCGTACGTCGTCGGCGAACGCCTCGACCGAGGAGTACCGCCGCTCGGGTTCCTTGCGCAACGCCATCAGGACGATGGTGTCGATGTCGCCGGCGAGGAGTGGCGCCGTCGCGCGCGAGGCGGGCTCCTCCGCACGCCCCACCACGCGGCTCGGCGGCGGCGGCATCACCTCGTCGAGCGTCTGCACCGCCTCGTCGATGTTGCCGCTGTCGAGTTCGAGCGGACGCGTGCCCGTGAGCAGCTCGTAGAGCACGACGCCCAGGGAGTAGACGTCGGTGGCGGTCGTGATCGGGCCGCCGCGCACCTGCTCGGGTGACGCGTAAGCGAGTGTGAACGCGCGCACGCCCGTCATCGTCTGCTCGCCGGCCCCGCGCGTCGTCCGCGTGTGGCCGGTGCCGTCCCCTTCCGCCGACGTGTCGACGATCTTCGCGAGTCCGAAATCGAGCAGCTTCGGTGCGCCGTCTGCCGTCACGAGAATGTTCGACGGCTTCAGGTCGCGGTGGACGACGAGCTGCCGATGGGCGTAGGCGACCGCGGCGCAGACGTCACGGAACAGGCGCAGGCGGGCGTGAACGTCCAGCCGCGCCCGGTCGGCGTGCACGGGCAGCGGCACCCCGTCTACGTACTCCATCACCAGGAACGGCTCGCCGTACGGTGTCACGCCTCCGTCGAGCAGCCGTGCGATGTTGGGATGGTTCAACGAGGCGAGGATCTGTCGCTCGCGTCGAACGCGGCGTTCCAGCTCGGAGTCCAACAAGGTCTGGCGAATCAGCTTCAGCGCGACGCGGTGTTCGAACGCGCCGTCGGCACGCTCGGCGAGGAACACGGTGCCCATCCCGCCACGGCCGATCTCCGACACGATGCGGTAACTGCCGAACAGACGTCCGACCGCAGGGGCCGTCTCGCGCGCGCCGCCCAGCGCGTCGGCGAGATTCACCGTGTTGGGGGCGAGGACGGGATCGCGTTCCTCGTCATCGGCGGCGGCCAGCAACGACGCCACCTCGCTGCGCAACGCGTCGTCGCCGGCGCATGCCGCGTCGAGCCACCCGCCTCGCGACCCCGGCGCCTGATCCAGCGCACCGGCGAACACGTCCTTCACGCGCTGCCACTGACTGGGATCCATGGTGACCTGCGACGCCGCGTCACAGGATATCGGCAATCGCCGCACGGTCGCGACCCTGCCGGCGGAGCGCGAAGCTCGTCGCGTCCTCCGCGATCGAGCCCACGTGCCCCGCGAGACGCGGCGGCGACGGCATCACGCGGCACCACAGCATCGTGCGCAAGCGACCCTGATCGCGGCGCTGGTGAGGGATGCCCGGCGGGCGCGGAGGCCTGCGGGTCGACACGAAGGCCCTGATGTCCGATACAGTGACACCAGGAAAATGGGACTGTCTCAGCCGCCGCCCCGAATGCACCACGGCACCGACCGCGTGGATGACGTGCGAACTGACCGGGGCACGGGGTGGATCGTCGCGGTCCGGGGAAGCGTCGTCGATGTGCACTGCCCGGCTGGTGTGCCCGCGGTCAACCATCGACTCGAGGCCGGCGGCGACGGCGAGGTCGTGCTCGAGGTGGTGAGTCACGTCGATGCGCACACGGCGCGCGCCATTGCCCTGACGCCCACGCGAGGCCTGACCCGCGGCGAAGCGGTCAGGGAGGCAGGCCACACGCTCGACATGCCCGTCGGCGCCGCGCTTCTCGGTCGCATGTTGAACGTCTTCGGTGACGTCATCGATGGTGGCCCCGCGCTGTCCACGCTGCCGCGACGCTCGATCTACCAGCGGCCGGTGCCGCTCACCCGGCAGGCGACGACATCCGAGACGCTCGTCACCGGCATCAAGGCCATCGACCTGCTGTCGCCGCTGGAGCGGGGCGGCAAGGCCGGGCTGTTCGGCGGCGCCGGCGTCGGCAAGACGGTCCTCATCGCCGAGTTGATTCACAACATGGCGCGACAGCACCGGGGCGTCAGCCTTTTCTGCGGCATCGGCGAGCGCTGTCGCGAGGCCGAGGAGCTCTATCGGGAGATGCGCGAGGCCGGTGTGCTGGCCAACACCGTGATGGTCTTCAGCCAGATGAACGAGCCCTCGGGCTCCCGCTTCCGCGTCGGACACGCCGCGTTGACGATCGCCGAGCACTTCCGTGACGTCCAGCACCAGGACGTGCTGCTGCTCATCGACAACATCTTTCGCTTCATCCAGGCGGGGTCGGAGGTTTCGGGACTGCTGGGACGCATTCCGTCGCGCGTCGGATACCAGCCGACGCTCGCGAGCGAACTGGCCGAACTCGAAGAGCGAATCAGCAACACCGAGAACGGCGCCATCACGTCGATCCAGGCCGTGTACGTCCCGGCCGACGACTTCACCGATCCGGCCGCCGTGCACACTTTCGCGCACCTCTCGGCCTCCATCGTCCTGTCGCGCCGGCGCGCCAGCGAAGGACTGTACCCGGCGGTGAACCCGCTGCTCTCGACGTCGAAGATGCTGACGCCTTCCATCGTCGGCGACCGGCACTACCGGGTCGCGCAAGCCGTGCGGCGCACGCTCGCCACCTACGAGGAGCTGAAGGACATCATCGCGATGCTCGGGCTCGAGGAACTGTCGCGCGCCGATCGACGGACGGTGCAGCGCGCGCGCCGGCTCGAACGGTTCCTGACGCAGCCGTTTCACACCACCGAGCACTTCACTGGAGTGGCGGGGCGGACCGTGAGCCTGCAGGACACGCTCGACGGCTGCGAGCGGATCCTTGCCGACGAGTTCTCGGACCGTCCGGAGCGGACGCTGTACATGATCGGCGCGGTGGGCGAGGTGGTGGCCGGATGATGCACCTGAAGGTCCTGCTGCCGACCAACGTGGTGGTCGATGCCCCGGTGCGCAAGGTCAGTGCCGAGGGCCAGCACGGCCATTTCACGCTGCTGCCGCGGCACGCGGACGTCGTCACCGTGCTCGTGCCAGGCCTCCTCGCCTGGCTGGACGACGAGGAGCGCTTCGCGGCGGTGGACGGCGGCCTGCTGATCAAGCGCGGTGCCGACGTGACGATCGCGACCGAACGGGCGGTGGTTGGCTCCGGACTCGGTGAGCTGCGCCGGACGGTCGAGCAGGACTTCCGCGCCACCGACGAGCGCGAACGGGTGGCACGCGGCGCGATGGCCAGGCTCGAAGTGGACTTCATCCAGCGCTTCATGGCGCTCGAGGAGCGCACTCGTGTCTGAGGAGAGGGACCACGGACGGAGTCTCAGCCGCGAGATCGGCCGCAAGGCAGCGCGCCGGTTGCGCGCACGCGGGCGGGCGGGCCCGACGTGGGCCGGCCTGGGCGCCTATGGCGTGGTCGGCTGGTCCATCGTCATCCCGACGCTCGCGGGGATTGCGCTGGGCGTGTGGGTGGACGACAGGTGGCCGAGCCGTTTCTCGTGGACGCTGATGCTGATCACGGCAGGCCTGCTCATCGGATGCTGGAATGCGTGGCGCTGGGTGACGAGCGAGCAGCGCGCGATTCGGGACGCAGACGGCAGCGTGCCCCGGGAGGACGAGGATGACTGAGGAACTCGGCCCGTGGAGCCTCGCGATCGGCGGCGGGGCCGCGGTGGCAGTGCTGTATCTCACGAGCCTGTGGTGGACGGTCGCGCGCGTCGCGCGCACGCGGCATCCGGCGCGCCTCGTTGCTGTGAGCTATCTACTGCGGGCGCCGATCGCCGCGCTTGCGCTGTTCGCCGTTGCCGCCGGCGATGCGCCGCGTCTGCTGGCGGCGCTCGCCTCGTTTCTCGCTGTCCGTACGGTGGTCGTCCGGTCGGTGCGCAGCGGTGGGTATTCGGCGTCGACGAGATGATGCACGCAAGGGAACGATGATGGTGGAGATCACGCCGGACCAGATCGTGTACGTGCAGTGGGGTGCCGTCGCGCTCAACGCCACGGTCGTGTGGACGTGGGTGGTGATGGCGCTGCTGGTCGCCGGGTCGTGGGCCTTGACCCGGGCGATGGAGACGAGCGATACGCCCTCGCGCGGTCAGCACGTGATCGAGGCGATCGTCGCGCTGATCCTGGGCCAGATCCGCGACGTCAGCGGGCGTTCGCCGGAGACCCTCCTGCCGTTCGCGGGCACCCTGTTCCTGTTCATCGTCACCTCGAACTCGCTCACGATCGTGCCCGGCTTCCACGCGCCCACCAGTTCGTTGTCCACCACCACCGCCCTGGCGCTGTGCGTGTTCATCGCCGTGCCGGTGTTCGGGATCCGCGAGCAGGGCCTGCGGGGCTACCTCCGGCACTATGCGCAGCCGTCGGTGTTCATGGTGCCGCTGACATTCATCGGAGAAGTGTCGCGGACGGTGGCGCTCGCGCTCCGGCTTTTCGGCAACATGATGAGCGGCGTCGTGATGGCTGCCGTCTTCGTCGGCCTGGCGCCGTTGTTTTTCCCGGCCGTCCTCCAGGCCTTCGGCCTGGTCATCGGCGTGATTCAGGCCTACATCTTCTCCGTTCTGGCCACGGTCTACATCGCCTCGGCGACGCAGGTCCACACCGGAGCGGCAGACACCAGGGAGGGGACATGAACGAACTCGTGTGGGTGGGCGTCGCGTCCATTGTCATGGCCGGCGTGGCGGTGAGCGTCGGCTCGATTGCGCCGGCGCTGGCCGAAGGCCGTGCGGTGGCGCAGGCGCTGGCCTCGATCGCCCAACAGCCCGACGAAGCGAACGGCATCAGCCGGACGCTGTTCATCGGCCTGGCGATCATCGAGACGTCGGGCATCTATTGCTTCGTTATCGCCATCATTCTGCTGTTCGCCAACCCGGTCTGGACCACGATGCTGGCGCGCGCCTCCGGGCAGTGAGATGCTGCTCGACCCGTTCACCATCGCCGCCCAGATCGTCAACTTCCTGCTGCTCCTCTGGTTGTTGCGGCGCGTCCTCTACGGGCCCGTCACGCGCGCGATGCTCGCGCGCGAGGCGCGCGTGCGCGCCGAACTTGACGACGCCAGGCGACAGCGTGCCGAGGCGGAGCGCGAGCGCGCACAACACGAGGAGGAACTGGCCGCCTTCACGGCCGGGCAGGAGGCGCGCATGGGAGTCGCGCGCGCAGAGGTCGAGCAGTGGCGTCACGCGCAGATGGAGGCCGCGCGCCTCGAAGTGGACGCCAGGCGCGAGCGCTGGCAAGGCGCGCTGGCGCAGGAGCAGCAGGCCGTCGTCCGCGAGGTGCGGCGCCGCGTCGGTCACGAAATCCTCGTGCTGACGCGTCAGGCGCTCCGCGATCTGGCCGGCAGCGCACTCGAAGACCGTATCATCGCGCGGTTCCTCGAACGACTCCACGAGCTGCCGGCCTCTGCGCGCGACCGCCTGGCCACCGCCGCACACGAGGACGGCGCGCGGGTCCATCTCCGCACCGCCTGCCCGCTGGTGGACGAGGAGCGCGCGCGCCTGAGCGAGGCCGTGAGTGATGCGCTCGGCGGGCGGCTCGCCGCGTCGTTCGAGACGACGCCAGACCTCGGCAGCGGCGTGGAGATGCGTGCGGGAGGGTTGACGGTGGCGTGGTCGCTGAACGAATACCTGGCTTCGCTCGAAGAGCGGCTGGGTGCCGCATTCGGTGACGACCTGCGGGTCGACGACGGTGGACATGGCTGACCGCCCGCTGGTTGCCGAGATCGACCGGGCGCTCGACCGCCTCGCCGCGCTGGCCGGCCACGACGAACCTGGGCTGACGATCCGGGAAGTCGGCACCGTCGAGTCCGTCGGCCATGGCACCGCCGTGCTGTCCGGCCTGCCGGGCGTGCGGTCCGACGAACTGGTCGAGTTCGCCGGCGGCGTCCTCGGGATGGCGTTCAACCTGGACGATCGCGAGGTCGGCGCGATCCTCCTGGGCGAGAGCCGAGCACTGAAAGCGGGCGACCAGGTGCGCCGCACGGGGCGCGTCACCGACGTGCCCGTTGGCCATGGGCTGCTCGGGCGCGTCGTCGATCCCACCGGCCGGCCGCTCGATCGGCACGGTCCGCTCCAGGCCTCCGTGCGCTGGCCGGTCGAGCGCGATGCCCCGGCCATCCTCGACCGTGCCCCCGTCAGCGTACCGCTCCAGACCGGCCTCAAGGTCGTCGATGCGTTGGTGCCCATCGGGCGCGGTCAGCGGGAGCTGATCCTGGGCGATCGCCAGACGGGGAAGTCCACCGTGGCGGTGGACACCATCCTGAACCAACGCGGTCAGGACGTCATCTGCGTCTACTGCGCGGTCGGCCAGCGCAGCGCGGCCGTGGCCCACGTGCTGGCCGAACTCGGCCGACATGGCGCGCTCGCCTACACCGTCGTGGTCGTCGCGTCGGGCGAGCAGGCGCCAGGCCTGCAGTTCATCGCGCCCTACGCCGCGACGAGCATCGCCGAGTTCTTCATGGAGGAAGGACGCGACGTCCTGATCGTCTACGACGACCTCACCAAGCACGCACGCGCATACCGGGAGCTCTCGCTGCTGCTGCGGCGACCGCCCGGGCGCGAAGCGTTTCCGGGAGACATCTTCTACGTCCATTCGCGGCTGCTCGAGCGCGCCACGCACCTCCGGCCCGGGCTCGGCGGCGGATCGCTCACCGCGTTGCCCATCGTCGAGACGGAGGCGCAGAACCTGGCTGCCTACATCCCCACCAACCTCATCTCCATTACGGACGGCCAGATCTATCTTTCGCCGGAGCTCTTCCAGAAGGCGGTCCTGCCTGCCGTCCATGCCGGGCTGTCGGTGTCACGAGTGGGCGGCAAGACGCAGTTGCCGGCCTACCGGGCGATCGCCGCGGACCTGCGCCTCACCTACTCGCAGTTCGAGGAACTCGAAGGTTTCGCGCGCTTCGGCACGCGCCTGGATGAGGACACGCGGCGCACGCTGGCTCGCGGCCGGCGGATCCGGGAGGTGCTGAAGCAACCGCCGCACGCGACGCTCGCCGCGCCGGCACAGATCGTCACGCTGCTTGCGGTGACGGCAGGCCTGTTCGATCCGATCGCGCTCGATCGCGTCGCCGAGGCCGAACAAGTCGTGCGCGACACCGTCCAGGGCAGCCTCCCCGAGATCTGGCGCGCCATCGAACGTGGCGATCGCATGACCGACCAACAGCGCGACACCGTCATTGCCACCGTCCGTGCGCGTCTCGATTCCACGTTCGAGCACCGGGCCGATGCCGACGACTGACGCCATTGAACGCCGCCTCGATACGGCCGGCGATCTGCGCTCCATCGTTCGGACGATGAAGGCCCTCGCGGCCGTGAACATCCGTCAGTACGAAGAGGCGGCGGTCTCCATCGCGGACTACGCCCGCACCGTCGAGCTCGGCTTCCAGGCGCTGCTGCGCGTTCGGCCCGGCACGCTGGATGTCCCGGCCGTCCGGTCTTCGCCGCCCTGCATCGGCGCCATCGTCCTGGGATCGGATCACGGGCTGTGCGGCGCGTTCAACGAGCAGGTGGCGGCGTTCTATTTCGAACGGCGCGCGGCCGACCAGCGAACCGAGGGCGAGCGGTTGATGGCGCTCGGGCTCCGGGCGGCCGGCCGGCTCGAGGACCTGAAGCAACGGCCGGCGGTGGTGCTCACGCTGCCGGCGTCGGCGGTGCGGATAGCCACGCTCGTTCGCGAGGTGCTCGAGCACGTCGCCGCGTGGCGCGAAGCCGGGGCCGTGGACACCGTGCGGGTGTACTTCAACGCGCCGCACGGCCAGGCCGGGAGCCAGCCGCGCGAGGAGCAGTTGCTCCCGCTTGATGGCGCACGCCTGCGCGCGCTTGCGGCCCGTCCGTGGCGGCCGCGGGCGACGCCGGCGCTCGCGGGCGACTGGGACTCGCTCTTCGCGGCGATCGTCCGGCAACACCTGTTCGTGACCGTCCACCGAGCCATCACGCTGTCGCTCGCCAGCGAGAACGCGAGTCGCCTGGCAGCGATGCACGCCGCCGAACGGAGTATCGACGAACGCCTCCACAGCTTGCGCGGCCAGTTCAATCGCGAGCGACAGGCGTCGATTACGACCGAACTGCTCGACATCGTGTCCGGCTATGAGACGCTGGCCGCCCGCGCGCGACCGCCCGTGCGATGAGTCACCGACCCCAACGCCGCGCGATGGCGAGTTGTTGACGCAAGCCTGAACGGTACGGAGCTGGTGACATCCGCTCCGGCGGTGCGTCTGACTCAGCCTGATGAATGCCGCTCAGACGGTCAGCGCGCCACGGAACGCGCGCGCGGCGTAGTAGGACTCCGCGCCGTTGTGGTACGTGAAGACGTGGCCGTAGCGGCGATCGCAGAAGATGGCGCCGCCGCGTGCACGGATGTCGGCGGGTGTCTGCACCCAGCTCGACGTCTTCGTGTCGAAATCACCCAGCGTCTGCAGCTTTCGATACTGCGCTTCGGTGAGAATCTCGATCCCCATCGCGGCCGCCATCTCCATCGCGCTGGTCTTCGGCTTGTGTTCCTTTCTCGCCTCCAGCGCATCCCCGTCGTAGCACACGCTGCGGCGGTCCCTGGGACTCTCCGCCGAGCAGTCGTAGAAGACGTATTCGCCCGTCTTCGTGTCGTGGCCCACGACGTCGGGTTCGCCGCCCGTCCGTTCCATCTCGTGGAGCGACCACAGCTTGTCAGGATTGGCGGCAAGTCTTTCCTGAATGGCGGTCCATCCGAGACCGCGATGACGGCTCATGTTCTGCTCGAAACGCACGCTCAACGTTCCAAACAGCGCTGCCCGTTGTTCCGGCGACAGTGCCTGTCGCGTCTCGCTGCCACGCTTCTGCGTTCGCTGTGTCGGCATGTGGACTTGATCCGATTCGGTGAGTGGGTTGATTATGCGGGCTGATCGGGCCCCAGGAGACCAACGATGCATCACAAACGACGTCGTCCCAAGCACCAGCGCGCGGGCTGTCTCTGGTGCAAGCCGCACAAGGACGAACGGCTGCCGAAGTTCGTCCGACTGAAGGGGCTCACGGCACCGCGTCGTCTCAGCAGCGCGGCGGGGTGCGCCGGGAACGGGCCTGGCACCTGTCCGCCGTAGCCTCTTTCCTCCGTCCTCCCTCCTTCGGCTACAATGGACAGGTGCTCCGCCTCTCCAAGAAGACCGACTACGCCCTGATCGCGATGAAGCACCTCGCGCTGAACGGGGACCGTGGTGCGTCGAGTGCGCGAGAGATTGCCGAGCAGTACGACATTCCCGCCGAATTGATGGCCAAGGTGCTGCAACGCCTCGTGCGGCGCCAGCTCCTGGTGTCGCACCAGGGGACGCGCGGGGGCTATCAGCTCGCGCGGCCGTCCGTGATGATTTCCGTGGCGGACGTGATCCAGGCCGTCGATGGTCCGCTCACCGTGACGGCCTGCTCCACAGACGACCACGCGTGCGAGCAGTTCACCAAGTGCAACGTGCGCGATCCGCTGTGGCGCATCAAGGATCGCGTCCTCACGGCGCTCGCGAGCTGCACGCTCGCCGAGATCGTCGACGAGTCGAGCGCGCCGACGATGCCCGTGTCGCTGTCGCGGCGCACGGACGGCAAGCCGGCCTCGCCGGCCGCCGAACCCGTCAAGCCGTAAGCGCTCGACAGCCCGATGTCCCTGGGCACCGCTCCACTCCCCACGTCGTCACCGCTCTTCTTCGACGCTCACTCCACCACGCCGTGCGATCCGGCGGTGGTCGAGGCGATGCTGCCGTACTTCACCGCGCGCTTCGGCAACGCCGCGAGCCTGCAGCACCGCTTCGGCTGGGAAGCGCAGGAGGCTGTCGAGGAGGCGCGCCAGCATGTCGCGACACTCGTCGGCGCTCGCTTACGCGACGTGATCTTCACCAGCGGGGCGACCGAAGCCAACAACCTCGCGCTCGTCGGCACGATCGAAGGCGTGCGGCAGGCTCGCGGAAGAGACGATGCGGCCGTTCCGCACGTGGTGACGCTGGCGACCGAGCATCCCGCCGTGCTCGATCCGTGCGCCTGGCTGGAGACGCAGGGCGTACGCGTGACGCGCGTGCCGGTGCGGCCGGACGGACTCGTGGATCTGGACACGCTCGCGGCGGCGACCGTGCCCGGTACCACGCTCGTCTCCGTGATGGCGGCCAACAACGAAATCGGCGTGCTGCAGCCGCTGGACGCGATCGCCAGGCTCGCGCACGACGCAGGCGCGTTCATGCACACCGATGCGTCGCAGGCTGCCGCGTTCGTGCCGATCGACATGGCGGCGCTGGGCATCGACATGCTCTCGTACACGGCGCACAAGCTGTATGGCCCGAAAGGTGGCGGCGCATTGGTCGTGCGTCGTGCGTCGAAGGTGCCCATCGCGCCGCTCCATCACGGTGGCGGCCACGAGCGGGGGTTGCGATCGGGCACACTCAACGTCCCGGCCATCGTCGGCTTCGGACATGCGGCGAAGCTGTCGCGCGAGCGGCGAGACGAAGATGTCCCGCGCATCAGCGCGTTGCGCGACAGGCTGTGGACGCGTCTGCGCGAGGCGCTGCCGGGCGTGCACCTGCGAGGGGCCGCCGAGCCGAGGCTCCCGCACAACCTCAACGTCGGCTTCGACGGGCTGTCGGGGCGCGATCTCGTGATGGGGCTGACCGACGTCGCCGTGTCGCCGGGCGCCGCGTGCGCCTCGACGTCGGCCGCGCCGTCGCACGTCCTCCTCGCCATCGGCCTCACGGAAGCCGAGGCGAAGAGCTCGCTCCGCTTCGGCCTGCTGCGCACCACCACCGAAGCCGAGGTCGACATGCTGGCGGACCGCCTCAGCAACCTCGTGTCAGCACTCCGGTCGCAGCGGTCGTTGCGCTGACGAAGGGGCTGAAGCCCCCTCGCTCCATAGGGGACGGCGTCCGCAAGCCGTACGCCGTGCGCCCCTGCTACACTCACGAGAGGGACCTATGTACATCACGCTCGATGCCGGACGACAGATCACCAAGCTGCTGGACAAGCAGGGCCTCCAGGGCGGCGGCCTGCGCGTGGGGGTCAAGGCCGGTGGCTGCAGCGGACTGAGCTACATCTTCGAATGGGCCGCCGAGCCGGCCGAGAAGGACCAGGTGTTCCAGGGGCCCGACGACTCGCGGATCTTCGTCGATCCCAAGAGCTACCGCTTCCTCGAAGGCACGCAGCTCGACTACGACACCAGCCTCCTCAGCAAGGGCTTCATCGTCGTCAATCCGAAGGCCAAGTCCACCTGCGGCTGCGGCACGTCGTTCTCCCTCAGCTAGCCTTCGATGCGGCTACGGCCGTGCGTCGACGCACACCACGCGCATCCCGGCCTGTCGCAGCAGGATGCTCGCAGCAAGTGCCCCGCGATGCCGGCGCCGATGATGGCCACGTCGTGGCGCTGGCCGTTCATGGCGAAGCGCCGGCGTGTCCCTGAAGGTCCATGCGCCCGACCTCGCCTGCCTTCGTCAGGGCCGACCGGAACAGGATCGGACCGATTGTTTCGTGGATCGTGATCATCGCGAGCACGAGCGCGTAGAGGCGTCCGCCCCAGTCGGGGAACTCGGCGTTGATCAGGATCACCAGGCCGAGCGTCACGCCCGCCTGCGACACCAGTCCCATCCACGCGAGGCTCGGCGGTTCACCGGTCAAGCCGGCCACGCGGGCGCCGATGCGGGCGGTCCGGCGAATCAGCAGCAGGCGCACCACGGACACGGCCAGCGCGAAGAGACCGACCTGCGCGAGCGCGTCGAGGTGCAGGTTCGCGCCGGCGGCGGCAAAGAACAGCACCAGCACGGGCAGCGCACCGCGCTCCACGGCATGGCGCAGCGCATCGCCTTCGGGCGGTGCGATGTTCTCCACGACGAGGCCCGTGGCCAGCGCCGCGAGTAACGGCTCGAAGTGCAGTGACGCGCCGACGTGGCTCAGCACCACCGCCACGCCGAGGAGCACCACCGTCACCTCGCGTCCGATATAGCGCAGGTAGAACGCGAAGCCCGCGCCGACGATGCCGCCGAAGGCGAAGGATCCGAAGATCTCCCACGCGAGGCCCGACAGCATGCCGTGCCCGCCCTGCGCGCCGCCGACGGCGAACCGCACGCCTTCCATCGACAGCGTGAAGAGCAGGATCAGCATCAGGTCGGCCAGCACGACCAGCGCCAGCACGAGTTCGGTGAGCGGGCCTCGTGCGCGGCTCTCCGTGATCACCGCGATGCTGACGGTGGGCGAGAAACTGACGATCACCGTTGCCGCGAGCGCCGACATCGCCGCGCGCGGCACGCCGGTGGCGTCAGGCGCGATCGGCAGCCACGGCCACGTCATGAAGAACAGCAGCGACAGGGCCGTCCACATCAGCACCAGCATCACGCCGCCCATCGTGAGCATCGCGCGCAACTGTGGACGCAGCCTGGCGAAGTTGATCTCGAGGCCGGCGATGAGCGCGATGAGCGCGATCGCCAGGCCGTTGATCACCTGGAGTTCGCGCGCCATCACGGGCGTGAGGATGGCTCCGGCGTACGGGCCGCACGCGACGCCGAAGAACAGGTAACCCGAGATACGCGGAAGTCTGAAGCGCTCGAACAGCTCGCCCGTCAACGACGCCGCGATCAGCGCGAAGCCGATCGCGAGCGCCGTGCCGGCGCCCGCACCGGCGACGGCGTCGCCCGCGGCGGGCGTTCCGGTGACGAGCCAGGCCGTCGCGAGGATGATGACGAGCGCGAGCAGGCGCATCAGCGATCGTCCGTCGGGCGCAGGACGAGCGACAGCGCTTCCGACGCGAGAGTGGCGATGACGACCGCCGTGAGCAGCGTGACGGCCGCTTGCGTGCGAACGGCCTGAGCCAGATGGAGGGCCACGGCGATGCCGAGAAGGCCGGGGGCCGTGAGCTGGAGACCGAGCTCACTCGCCGTCACGAGGCCCTGCACGCGCATCGCCAGCCACCCACCCATCAGCTTCCCCGTGAACCTGAAGAGTACGAGCGGTGCCGCGATCCACACCGCCTGCACGGATGCCTCGCATGACGCACCCGCGACGAGCAGCAGGACCACGATGAGCGGATGCTGCACGCGCCGCAGATCCGTACGCACCACGCGATCGGCGTGGCCGGGCAGCCAGACCCAGACGAGTCCCGCCATCAGACCCGCCAGCAGCGGAGAGAGTCCGAGGAACGCCGACGTGCCGCCGATCAATGCGGCGGATCCCGCGATGAACAGGTTGCGCTCGGCCTGCGAGTGCGCGCGCTCGAACAGCAGCCAGCCTGCCGTCCCGACGGCGGCGCCGAGCAGCAGCGTGCGCAGCAGCCACGTCAGTGCCGTCCACAGTGGCACCGGGGCCGCACTCCCCAGGATCACGACGACCACGCCGCTCACCACGACCGGCACCACATCGTCCAGATCGGCGATCCGCACGGCCATGCCATGCGTCGGCGACGACTCTTCGGCGCCGCCCGCAGACGACACCGACGCGCAGAGGCCCAGCGTGAGCGCGAGCAGGCCCGCAGGCAGAGCGATCGGCAGGTCCCAGGCGGGCAGCAGGAACAGGAATGCTCCCGCCACGACACCCATCGTGACGAGCGCTTCGACACTGGCCGCCACGAACAGCCGTCGATCCTGTCGCTCGCGCAGATCGAGCGCGAGGCCCGCGAAGATGCCGAGCACCGCCAGCGCGATGGTGACGACGGCGTCGAGCGAGCCGAGCACCGGTGCGCTGAGCACGTTGCCGAACGACGGGCCGAGCGCCACGCCAATAGGCACGAAGAGCACGGCGGGTGCCACGACAGGCGTCATGCCGAGCATCGCGCGCGTGCGCAACGACCGCAGCCAGGGCAGGGCAGGAGCCGTGGGCGTCGGCAGGGCGGCGTCGATCGCGTCGAGGCCGCCGACTTCGCGCCAGTCGTCGCGCCGGCTCATCGCACCACGGCCACGAGGCGCGTGCGGGCCTCGTGTTCGACAGACAGCACGAGCGCCGCGCGCGGTGCGAGTGCCGCGAACGCCGCCGTCACGTCGCGGGGTTGCGGCGCGGGCGTGCGGCCGATCGCCACGATGCGGTCGCCGGCGACGAGGCCGCCGCGCGCCGCTGCCGAATCGGGCTGCACGGAGACGACGGTTGACCCGACGCGAGGCGCCGCGCGCATCGTGAGACCCAGCGGCAGGCCGCTGCTGTCGGATGCGGCACCTGTCGTGGCCGACGAACCGGGGAGAGCCCGCACGACGACAGCCTGCAAGACGTAGTCACCGTCGCGCCTCACCCTCATGGTGAGCGTCGTCCCGGGCGCCGTACGCGAGACGCGCTGGCGGAAGGCGCGCGCGTCGACGATCGGTTGATTGTTGATGGCCGTCACCACGTCGCCCGGCCCGAACGCCGCCGCCGTGGGACCACCCGCATCGACCGACACGATCGCCGCACCTGTCGCCACGCCGATGGCCCTGGCCAGTCGCGCGTCCAGGTCGTGCGTCACGAGGCCGACGTCGCCGGCGGCAGGCGACCCGGTGCGCAACAACTGATGCGCGCGATCGAGCAGCACCGCCGCCGGCACGAGCAGCGGCACATCGTCTCCGGGGGTCAGTATGCCGGCAAGACGTCCATCGAGTGCGAACACGGGTGCGCCTGCGTCGGCACCCACGCCGCGACCGATCGCCAGCAACGGGCTGTCCCATCGCGGGTCGCTCACCGTGTCGCTGCGGCTCACGAACACAGGTCGCAGACCCGCCCCGCCTGCGCTCGCTTCGACCACGACCATGTAGTCGGGCGCGGGCACGGGCTGTCCGCTCTCCCGGACCTGCATCACGGGCGCGGGCGCCGGCGGCACGCGCACCACGGTGATGCCGCGCACGGGATCGCTGGCCAGGACGGCGACAGGACCCTGGACACCGGCCACCGCCTCCACCGACATGCCCTCCCCGCTCATCACCACCGCCGCGTCGTCTCGCACGCGCAGCGCCGCGGCGAAACGTCGCGTCCGGGACGCGGCGGGGCGGTCGGCCGCGAGGTTCGGCGCGATCTCCACGACGACGAGCGATCCGGCCACGCGCGTCTGGAGTTCCCTGACCGTCAGGGAGAGGTCGTCGAATGCCGCGCGCGCGGCCAGGCGCGCGAGTGGCTGCGTGGCGCTGCTGTCGCGCGACTCGGCCGATGAGGCGGGAAACCGAAACCGTGACAGCACGAGCAACACGGCAACGGACACGACGATCGTGGCGACGAGGAGGCGAACCTCACGCGACGGCCTGGGCATGCCGGCCAACTGCATCAGCTAGGTATACCACCTCGGATCACCATGCCGACGGGTGCAGGGCTCTCGCGAGTGCCTCGGCTGCTTCGGCGAGCCGGGGGCCGGGCTGCACGAAGTGGTCGCCCTCGAACGTGAGGATCCGGCCTGATTTCACCGCAGGAATGCCGGGCAACGCCAGCCACGGCGATGGCGATTCGGGCGATCGTGCCTCGGCACGCAACTCGACGATCACGTCGGGGGCGCGTGTCAGCAGCAGTTCGGTGGTGGCCTGCACGTTCTCGCGATCGACGTCGGCCAGGACGTTGTCGGCGCCCACGACGTCGAGCAGTTCGTGCAGGAAGCCCACGCCACCACTCGCCCACACCTGGCGGATCGTCCCGGGCTCACGACCGAACACCAGCAGGACTTTCGGCCGGGGCTGTCCCTCGACGCGCGAGCGCACGCCGATCAGCTGCGCGCGCAGCAGTTGCGCGGCCTGTCGGCCCGCCTCGGGATGACCCGTCTGCACGCCGAGGGCCTCGAACGTCTCGAGCGTCGCACCGATGCCGCCATGCCGATACGGGAACGCGGCGATACCGGCGCGCGCCAGCTGCTCGTGCAGCGTCTCCTGTGAGCCGTACGTGACGACGAGGTCGGGCTTCAACGACAGGATGCGCTCGACGTCCGGATCGAGGAGCGCGCCCACGCGCGGTCGCGACGCGACCTCCGCGGGCACCTTGTCGAAGCTGCTCACGCCGACCACCTGCGGTCCCGCGCCGACGGCGAACAGCATCTCGGTGGCCGACGGCACCAGCGACACCACACGCGGACCGACGATGGCGTCCGACGTGTCGACGCGCTCGCGCGGACGGCAGGCGCCCGAGACCGTGAGGATGACGAGGAGCGCCAACAGGGTACGTCGAGTCATGGCCTGCGAATCAGCAACCAGAGGAAGAAGGGGGCGCCGAGCACGGCGGTTACGACACCGACGGGCAGTTCGACCGGCGCGAGAACGACCCGGGCGATCGCATCGCAGGCCATGAGAAACGCCGCACCGAACAACGCCGACGCCGGCATCACGATGCGATGATCGGCGCCGACGAGCAGGCGGACGAGGTGCGGCACGATGATGCCCACGAACCCGATGGGCCCCGCGATCGCCACGGCCACGCCCGTGGCAATCGACGCCGCGAAGAACGCCAGCCGTTGCACGGCCACCACGGGCACGCCGCGCGCGCCGGCCTGTTCCGCGCCGAGCGCCAGGGCGTCGAGGCTGCGCGGCAGCCACGCGAACGCGATCGCGGCAGGCACCAGCAGCAGCGCCGCCACGGCCAGGGGACTGTAGCCGGCCACGTCGAGATCGCCCATCAGCCATCGCATCGTGCGCATGGCCTGCGTGAAGTCCGAGAGGTACTGCACGAGGAGGATCAGCGCGGAGAAGAACGCGTTGAGCGTGACGCCGGCGAGCAGCAGGACGTCTGTGGAGAACCCGCGATGCCGCACCTGGGCGAGGGCGTACACGATCGCCACGGCGCCGATCGCTCCGGCAAGGCTCGCGAGCGGCACCGCGGTGAGACCCGCGACGGCCCATGCCGGCATGAACGTGAGCGCCAGCATGGCACCCAGTGCCGCCCCCGACGAGACGCCGAGCGTGAACGGCGTGGCGAGCGGATTGCGCAGCAGCGCCTGCGTCACCACGCCCGCCACGGCGAGCGTCGCGCCCACGAGGCCCGCGGCCAGCACGCGCGGGAGGCGGGCGATGAAGAAGATCTGCGCGTCGAGGTTGTCGGCAAACGGCAGCGACCGATCGATCACGGCGCGCAGGTCCAGCACCGTCGATCCGACCAGCGGCGTGATGACGATCGCGCCGGCGAGGAAGGCCGCGAAGACCGCGTAGGTGCGCAGCGCGCGGCGCCGCCGCGCCACTGCCGTTTCGGCGGCGCGCCGCGGATCGGCGATGTGGCGCGTGGGGGCGATCACCGGCGCAGCCTCGACACGGGTGCGGGCACGAGAGAGATCGCGCCGTCGGCGTGCGTCATGCGATCGACGCGGAGGCCGTACAGCGTGTGCAGATGCTCGGGCGTGAGTGTCGCGTCGGTCGGCCCGTCGGCGAGGACGCGCCCGTCCTGGAGGAGGACGATGCGATCGCAGACCTGCCAGGCGAACTGGATGTCGTGCGTGGTGACGAGCAGCGTCAGCCCGCGTTGGACGGCCAGTGTGCGCAACAGCTGCGCGATCTCCACCTGATAGTGCAGGTCGAGCGCCGCCGTCGGTTCGTCGAGGACCAGGAGTCGCCCCGCCTCGTCCACGTCTTCATCGAACTGCGCGAGCGCACTCGCGATCACCACGCGCTGCTTCTCGCCGCCGCTGAGCGTGTCGAAGTGGCGATCCTCGAGATCCGCCGTGCCCGTGGCGGCAAGCGCCCGCCGCACCACGAGGAGATCGATGGCCGTCTCGAACCCGAACGGGCCGAGGTGCGCGTAGCGGCCCATCAGTGCGAGATCGAGCACCGTGTAGTCGAAGACGGGATGAATCTCCTGCGGCACCACGGCGAGCCGACGCGCGAGCGCGCGGCTCGGGAGGCGGCCGATCGGCTCGCCGTCGAGCAGGACGCGCCCGCTGGTGGGCGTCAGCGCGCCCGAGAGCGTGCGCAGCAGTGTCGTCTTGCCAGACCCGTTCGGGCCGAGCACACCGGTGATGCCGCCGCGCGCCACGTCGAGTGACACGCCGTGCAGTACGGTGGCCCGCCCGAACCGGCAGGTGACGTCATCGGCTCGTAGCAACGCGGACCCCGACCATGGCGCTGCGTCCCAGCGCGGGGAAACCGAAGATTTCCTCGTACGACCGATCGAAGATGTTGAGCACGCGGCCGAAGACCTCCACGCGATCGAGCAGACGCACGGTGACGCCCGCGTCGGCGGTGGTGAAGCCCGGGTTGGTGAGGATCCCGGCGCTGGCGCCGAAGCTCGGGTCGATGTCCTCCGCGTTGCTCCTGCCGTCGACGCGGAAGAATCCACTGACGCGTCCAGTCGTGGCCAGCACGTCGACGAACGCGCCGAGATCGGGACGGCGCAGCAGCCGGTCGCCCACCACGAACGGCGTGGGTGCGCCGGAGTCATCGTCATTGGCGAGGATCTCCGTCCGTTGGCGCACGAGGCCGCCGCGGATCGCGAGCGCAGATACCGGCCTGACCGACACGGACAGTTCCAGGCCGTCGCTGCGCGCGTTGGAGATGTTGTCGCTGGTGTAGCTGTTGGTACCCACGATGCGCGTGACGGTCACGATCAGATCGTCGTAGCGATTGCGGAAGTACGTGGCGTCTGCCACGATGCGGCCGCCGAGCCACGCGGCTTCGACACCGCCGTCGAGGCTGCGCGTGCGTTCGGGCTTCAGGCCCGGGTTGTTGGTGAACGCGATCTCGAACGCGCCCGGCGCGCGCATGCCGCCGCCGTATCCGCCATGCAGGCGAAGCCACGACGCGTCTCCGCCCGTCAGCCGCCAGCTCAGGGCCACGCGCGGGTTGACCACCGAGATGACGTCCTCGTCGAAAGCCGGCCGCGGACTCCACGCCGAGGCATTGCCTTCGAGCGCGAGCCGCGCCACGCGCTCGTATCGCAGTCCCCCCTGCACGGACAGGCCGCCTCTGTCGATGCGGCCCTCGCCGAACGCACCCACCTGGCGGCGATCGACGGGGATCTCCTGACCGAGCAGACCGGTGATGAACGCGGACGAGGCGCGCTCACGCGACACTTCGGCGCCGGCGCTCCACGACGCACCGAGCCACGCGGCGTCCACCTGTCCGCGTCCCGTCACGAGTCGGTTACCGGACTTGGTCGGGGTGTCCGGCGTGTAGATGCTCAGGAACGTGCTGTCGCGGTCGGCGTACGTGACAGCGCCGCGCGCCTGCCATGCCTGGCCGAACTGCCATGCCGCCGATCCACCTGCGGCGAAGGTCTCGTTGTCGTTGCGCGAAACACGGTCGACGCCGCCGTAGGTGTGGTTCGGGTCGCTGCCGTACGGGCCCGGCACGCCGCGCTCGTTGCGGCCGCCGCGCACGAGACCGGTGATCTGTAGTCGCGACGCCTGGTAGCCGAGGCTGGCCATGGCGTCGGTGCGGCGGTAGTCGTCGTTGCTCACGCGCTCGTCGGTCCCCGGCGCGATGCCCGTGAATCCGTCGGATTCGAGGCGCTCCACTCCGCCGCCCCACTGGAGCAGACCGCTCGTGCCGTTGGCCGCGGCGTTGGCGCGCCACGTGCCGAACGAACCGGCTTCGAACAGGCCGCTGGCGCGCGTCGTGCCGCCGCGGCGAGTCACCAGTTGCACCACGCCGCCGACGGCGTCGGACCCGTAGATCGCGCTCTGCGGACCGCGCACCACCTCGATGCGGTCGAGATCGAAGAGCGGCAGGTGCGCGGCATCGTAGGCACCGCCCATGTCGTTGAGGCGGATGCCATCCACCACCAGCAGCGTGAAGTCGCTCTCGCCGCCGCGCGGGAAGATCGACGTGACGCCGCCCCTGCCGCCGCTGCGCGCGACAGTGAAGCCCGGCACCGATCGCAGCGCGTCCTGCGACGTCTCGAGCTGGCGCGTGCGCAGTTCCGCCTGATCGAGCACCGTGAGCGCCGTGCCGCTCGCCGAGCGCGTCAACGGCACGAAGCCCGCCGAGACGACGACGTGGTCGGTCACGGCAGCCAGTCCCATCGTGATGTCGGCCGAGGCGTCTGCCGCATCGCGCAGCGTGACGGTTCTCGGAGCCGCGTCGAAGCCGTCGGCCACGACGCGCAGCACGTAGTCGCCCTCAGGCGCGTCGATGGTGAAGCGGCCGCTGGTGTCGGTCCGCGTTGTCGCGACAGGGCCTGTCGTGCCATCGAGCACGACACGGGCGTTGACGATCGGATGTCCGGGGCCGCTGGAAACCACGCCGGCGACGCGGGCCGCAAGGGCGGGCGTCGACAGCAGGGCCAGCAGCACCCCGGCCACGGGCAGGTGGGGTGTGCGAATCATGGAGCCTCCTCGGCGTTTCCACGCGCCGACGCCTCCGCGCGACATGCGCGGCGGCCGAGGACGTGCCCGACGGAAGGTTTCCTGACTTGGCGGGGAGAAAACGAGCGGCTTCGACGCCTTCCCACAGCATGACCTGCAGTGGCGGACGACGGCGGCGGGACCGCCGTCGGACGAAACCGGTTCACCGCTTCACAGTGGCGGGACCGTGCGGGATTTGCACCCGGCTTCCCTTCGACAACATCGGGTTGTCGGCGTCGAGGATAGCACGCGGGTGCCGTGCCACGCCTGCCGTGCCGATTGCCCGGGTGCAAGGCCACGAACGCCGAGCCGGTGCCTGGCGTGGTCGGTCGCGGGCCGGACGCTGGCCGGATCCCCGACCCGCCGGGGCCGGGCAGGCGGCCGTTGACCCATCAGTTGCGGCCCCGGGACCACTTGGCATAACATTCCCGTTTCGTGCGTCGTGTGGCTGTGGGTCGCGCAGACGCCTTCTTGTCCTCAACGAGGAGCGCATGAGCAAGAGTTCCACAGTGACCGTCCGCGAGACGCCGGTTGCGGAAGTGACGACCGCGTCCGCGGGTGCGTTGAAGATTCACGGCGAAACGTTCGTCATCGAGACCGACGAGCGTGTCGACGTGGTGGACTTGACCGAGCGCATCATGGAGCTCGTCCGTAGTCTGAACGTCCGCGAGGGCATCGTCAGCCTGTGGTCGCTGCACACCACGTGCACGGTGTTCATCAACGAATTCCAGACGGCGTTGCTGTCGGACATCAAGCGGTTCCTGGAGAAGATGGTTGCGCGCGACGAAGCCTGGGTGCACAACGACCCCGACTTCAGCGATTGCGACAGGATGAACGCAGACAGCCACCTGCGCGCCCTGCTCCTCGGGCACAGCCTCACGCTGCAGATCAGCGGTGGCGACGTGGTGCTCGGTCAGTGGCAGCGCATCCTGATGGGTGAGCTCGACGGCCCGCGCTCCCGCACCCTGCGCGTGCAGGTGTGGGGCATCGCCTAGAGTCGCCGGCACCAGCCGATATGCCGGCGTCACCGTCGGCCACGTTCTTCTCCATGCGCACGCGTCTTCGCGCAGCCGGCCTGCTCGACATCGCAGATAGACTCGACGCTCACCAGCGGCTGTCGGCCGAGGATGGCCTGCGCCTCTTCGAGCATCCCGACCTGCGTCTGGTCGGCTGGCTCGCCAATCGCGAGCGTGAGCGGCGCCACGGCGATCGCGCCTACTACAACTACAACCTGCGTCTCGAGGTCACCAACGTCTGCCAGGCGTCGTGTCTCTTCTGCTCCTTCGCGCGCCTGCAGGAGGGCGGTCCGGGTGCGTACACGATGTCGCTGGAGCAGGCCTGGGACAAGGTGCGCAGCCGGGCGGGGCAGCCCCTCACCGAAGTCCACATCGTCAACGGCCTGCACCCGCATCTGCCGTTCAGCTACTACAGGGATCTGCTCGCGGGCTTCAAGCGCATCCGTCCGGAGATCACGCTCAAGGCGTTCACGGCCGTGGAGATCGCGTTCTTCGCCGATCTCTACGGGATGACCGACGAGCAGGTGCTGCGCGAGCTGATGGCGGTGGGGCTGGAGTCGATTCCCGGCGGCGGCGCCGAGATCTTCGCCGATCGCGTGCGGCGCAAGATCGCGCACGACAAGGCGGATGCGGACCGGTACCTGGCCATCCACGCCATCGCGCACCGGCTCGGCATGAAGACCAATGTGACGATGTTGTTCGGGCACATCGAGCGTCTCGACGAACGCGTGGATCACATGGTGCGCGTGCGCGCAGCGCAGGACGAGACAGGCGGTTTCCAGGCGTTCATCCCGCTGACGTTCCATCCCGACAACAACCAGATGCGGAAGCTGCCGCCCCCGACGGCGGCCGACACGCTGCGCACGATCGCCGTGTCGCGACTGATGCTCGACAACGTCGAGCACATCAAGGCGTTCTGGATCGCGACGGGCGTGTCAGTGGCACAGGCCGCGCTCTGGTTCGGCGCCGACGACCTCGATGGCACGGTGCAGGAAGAGCGCATCTACCACATGGCCGGCTCCGATACGCCAGACATCCTCACCACCCCCCAACTCCGTCACCTCGTCGAACGCGCCGGCCGCACCCCCCTCGAACGCGACACGATGTACAACCTCGTAAGCGTCTGACGACGGCAACCGGCAACCCGGCACCGGGCAACCGGTAGGGCCGGCCGGCCTCCATTCGATTCGCACCCGATGCGGGCGCGGGTGGCGCCGGACGGGCCCCGCCCGCCCGCAAGCGCGTCTCCCGTACGAGTGCTGTTCGCGCTGCGGACGGGTGGGGCTGTCCGGCGACAGGACCCGCGCCCATTCGGACGCTCGGAGTACTCTTGCGTGCATCGACAAGGGAGGACGTCATGGATCGACGCCGGTTTCTGCATGCGACGTGGCCGTTGGGCTTGATGGGGATGGGTGCCGTACGCGCGCACGCGCAGGTACCAGCGCCTGCGAACGGCCAGCCGTCGGGACCGCCGCTTCGCCAGTTCGACGCGCATCAGCCGCTGGTCATCGAGCGGCAGCGCGAGGGCAAGCCGCGAGCGGGGCAGGTCGTCGTGGCCATCCAGCCGCACTCCGACGACATTCCTCTCTTTGCCGCCGGCATCGTCCTGAAGCTGATCGACGAGGGGGCGACAGGCTACGTGATTCGCGTGACAAACGACGACATGGCCGGCCCCGGATCGTACGCGGAGACGGTCATGGCCAACTGGCGCGACTCCGAGGCCGTGGGGAAGGCGCTCGGCGTCACGCGCACCTTCGACCTCAACTACAACAACCACATGATGGACAACATCGCGTGGGCCGAACTGCGCCAGCGATTCATCTTCCTCTTCCGACTGCTCAAGGCCGACATCGTCGTCACCTACGATCCGTGGAGCGCGTATGAGGAGAACCCCGACCACGCGGTGACGAGCCGCTGCGTCGAAGCGGCAGCATGGATGGCTGGCGGCAGGAAGGATTACCCGGAGCATTTCGCCGCCGGGCTCGTCCCGCATTCGGTGAGCGAGAAGTACTACTTCGCCCGCTTCCAGCAGCGCGTCAATCGCATCGTGGACATCGGCCCGTGGGTGGAGCGCAAGATCGACGTGAACCTCGAGAACGCGGCGCAGGGACCGGCCGGGCAGAGCGGACAACGGCTACGCGCCAGACTCGCGGCCGAAGGGCGACGCCTCCCACTGCTCGGCGACGATGACAGGACCGCCAACCGCGAGTACATCCGCCAGTTCGTCCTGGACCGCGACCGAGACGCCGGCGCCCCGCACGGCATCGCGTACGCGGAAGCATTCCATTACATTTCCACGCCACCCGACGCGGTGCAGGAATACCTCCGCCAACACGCGACTCCACGCTGACCTGTCTGCACGAGCATGGACAGCCATGCGACTTCAGATCCGATCGCGTCTGCCCTCAGCACGCGACGAGGTCCAATGACGCATCGATGCGCCCGATGTCGCCCGGATCGCTGGTGACGACCAGAGCCGAGTACCTGCGCGCGACCAGTACCACGCTTGCGTCCACGACATCCGACGTGCCCGTCTCACGGCAGAGCACGCCAACGGCTCTTGCCTCATTGCCGTCCAGCGCGGTGATGTTGACGGTATCCGAGCCCAATAGGCGGGCAATGCGTGCCTGTGTGCGACCGTCGCGCCAAGCCTGGGCGATGACCCCGGCCGGGGCATGTAGCGCGCGATGATGCGCGACCGCGAGTTCGACCAGCGTTCGGACTCGTCGATCGTTTCGCTCGAAGGCGATGAGCGCACCCGTATCGAGTACTACAGGCCGAGCACGCTCCGCGCCCATGCTTCCTCCTCTTTCGTGGGCGGACCGTTTTCGGCCCGCATCTCGGCCAAGAGCGTCGTCAGATCTTCGCGCCGTGCCTTCTCCTCCATGGCCGAATCGACCCAGGCGCTGACGGACTTCGCTTTTCCACGCTTGACCTGGCGCTCGGCGCCCTTCAGAACCTCGCGCCGCACCGTGACGGAGACACGCGTTTTCTGCATACGAAAATCATACTCTCGCCGGACCTGAACGTCGTTCGGCGCATGCCTGCACCCCGTACACTGTTCTCATGACGGCCTCCGAGACCAGGCGCACGAGCAGACAGGCGCGCCGACGCTCGACAGATGCAGCCCGCCGCATCGCCGAGAACTTCAGGTTCCGCGCTGCCATGGACGAACTGCAAGGGCCACGCCCGCCCGTCAGGCGGTTGCGTGCCTGTGCCGGGCCGTTGCCGGACATTCGTGCCAAAGGCGCGGCGGTGTCGCCGATTCCTGAGAGCATCCCCTGATGGTTCACCAGACACTCGAACGGCTGACGGTGGCCACTCGCGGGCGCGGGTTCTACGAGATCACGCGCGACGTGCAGGCGCGCGTCGCGGACGCGGGCATACGCACGGGGCTCTGCACGCTCCATCTCCAGCACACCTCGGCGTCGCTCCTGATTCAGGAGAACGCCGATCCCGACGTCAGGCGCGACTTCGAGCGGTTCTTCGCGCGTCTGGTGCCTGACGGCGACGCGCTCTTCGTCCACACGGTCGAGGGCGGCGATGACATGCCGGCGCACATCAGGACCGCGCTCACGACGGTCAACCTGAGCGTGCCGGTAGCCGACGGGCGACTGTGTCTCGGCACGTGGCAGGACATCTACGTCTGGGAGCACCGGACCTCGCCGCACACACGATCGGTCGTCGTTCACCTCATCGGCGACGCGCGCTGAGCTCTGGTACCATTCGCCCATTCCGCACCGGAGGACGAACGATGGCGCCTTTCACCCGACGCGCATTCCTGAAGACCGGGCTTGCCGCTGGCACCCTGGCCGCGACCGGCTCGCTGTCGGTCAGCGCCCGGCGGCGGAGTGCGACGGACGCAGTCACGCTCGGTCGATCGGGCGTCACGGTCACGCGGCTGGCGTTCGGGACCGGCAGCTTCAGCGGACGCGTCCAGCGCGACCTCGGACAGGACGGCTTCACGCGACTGGTGCGCCATGCCTACGACAACGGCATCCGCTTCTTCGAGACGGCCGAGTCGTATGGCGAGATGCACCGCATGCTCGGCATCGCGTTGAAGGGCATCCCGCGCGACACCTACCAGATCATGTCGAAGGTGACCACGCGCGACGGCGTCGATCCGCAGCAGAAGTTCGACGAACTCCGTCGTCTCGCCAACACCGAGTACTTCGACATCATGCTGCTGCACTGGCAGCACACCGCGACGTGGCCGACAGATACCGCGCGCTGGCAGGACGCGATCCTCGACGTGCAGTCCCGGAAGATCGTGCTCGGCCATGGTGCGTCGGTGCACGGATTGCCCGCCTTGCGGCGAGTGCCAGGTAACGCGTGGCTCGACGTCGCGATGATTCGCGTGAACCACACCGGCAAGGCCATGGACGCCGAAGACTACGCGACGCAGGGCCTCGGCAACGTCCCCGAGGTCGTCTCGCACGTACACGCCGTCCGGAAGCAGGGGATGGGCGTCGTCGGCATGAAACTGGTGGGCGAAGGCGCTTTCGGTCGCGAAGACCGCCGCAAGGCCATGCGCTTCGCGTTCCGTGACGCCGGCGTCGATTGCGTCACCGTCGGCTACAAGAGCCCCGCCGAGATCGACGAAGCCATCGAGAACCTGAACCTCGCGCTTGCGTGAGACGACGTCGATGACTGGTCGCGTGCGAGGAGCGGCGGCGCCAGTCGCGCACGCGGGCCAGCGCGCTTTCGAGGCCGATCTCACACATCCCTTCCGACCTCACGCGTGCGCACGGAGACCGCGTGGGCAGCGACAGCGTCACCGCGGTGCGTGGTGGGTTGGCGACGTCTGAGTCCCGAGCGACGGATAGCCGCAGACGGCGTTCGATAGAACCAGATCTGTCCTCCTGTGGAGACCTGATTGGCGCCAATGTGTCCTCTCGAGAAGGACACATTGACGGACTCCCACCGGGCACGTGGCGTCGTCGCCGCAGCGGCAGCATCGATGACGTGCGCCTACTTCATCGTCAGCCGCGTACTGATCTCGCGCAGTTGGCGTCTGGCGTCGGCGTCGGTGGCCTGCGCGTGCGGCGGTGACACGACCTTGCCGAGGAAGTAGCTGCCGCTCGGCGCGTCGGTGGCGATGGCGGCCATCACGGCGTCGGCACCCTCGTCGATGGTGGTCCGTGGCGTCATGCCCACGGACGCGATCATGTTCGTGTCCATGCCCGTGGCAGGGTGGACCGCCTGCACGACGATGCCTTTGGACTTCAGCTCCTCCGCCAGATCGATGGTGAACATCACCTGGGCGAGTTTGCTCTGGCTGTACGCGCGATAGCCCGTGTAACCGCGTTCGATCATCACGTCTGTGAAGTCGATCGGCGCCGCGCTGCGCGACGAGACGTTGATGATGCGCGGCGCGCGGCCCTTCTCGAGGAGCGGCAGGAGTCGATGGGTGAGGATGTAGCCTGCGAGGTAGTTCACGGCGAACGTCAGCTCGTGTCCGTCGGCGCTGACCTGCCGCTCGTCGCGCAGGAAGATGCCGGCGTTGTTCACGAGCAGGTCGAGGCGCGAGTAGTCGCGGGTGATGGCGTCGGCCAGCGTGCGGACCTCGGCGAGCGACGCGAAGTCGGCGCGATAGAAGCGTGCCGACCCCTTGCCGGCTTTCTCGATCTCGGCGACGAGCGCCTGCCCGCGTTCGCCGTTGCGGCCGTGCACGATGACGTGCGCACCCTGTGCCGCAAGCCGGCGTGCCAGCTCACGGCCGAGTCCATCGGTCGAGCCCGTGACAAACGCAACGCGCGCGTCCGGTGCGGGAGCCGCCGCCGGCTGCGCGCCAGCGGACAGGCCGGTCATGGCGATCAGCGCGAGAGCCAGGCCCAGTCGATGCATGGCGGGATCATAGCGGCAACCGGCAACCGGCAACCGGCAACCGGCAACCGGCAACCGGCAACGGGCAACGGGCAACCGGCCAACGCGATGGGGCCCCGTGCGCCGGATTGAACGGCGACGCGATGCCGACGGGCCCAACCGGTTGCCGGTGTGCCGGTTGCCCGTTGCCGGATTGTCACTCCAGCGTGAAGGCGACCGAAACCGTCATCACGACTTCGATAGGGTTGCGGTTGAGGAGGGTGGGCGAGAAGCGCCACTGCCTGACGGCGCCGGGTGCGGCTGTCGCAAGCGCGGGATGGACGTCGGGCGAGGTGACGCGGCTCGCGATGACGGCACCATCGCGTGCGATCACCGCGTCGATGCTCACTGTGCCTTCGTAGCCCGCGTCGCGCGCGGCGTCGGGATAGACGGGCGACACGTCGTGCGTTCTCCGCGGCGGCTTGATGTGACCGCCCACTCGGACGCGAATCGGACCTGAGGCCGGCGCGACGGCTCCGGAGCCACGCTTCGCCTTCACGGCGAGCGTCTCCTTGATCGCGTCCACCTGCAGCGTGACGATGCGCGTCCAGTCAGCGAGCTGCGCAAACTGGATGGTCTGGCTGACGGGTACGAAGCCGGGCACGCTCGCGGCCAGCGCGTACCGGCCGTCATCCACGCCGGCGAAGAAGAAGCGCCCCTCCGCGTCGGTCGTGGCCTCGGCCGTGCGGCCGTCACCGCAGGTCTGTCGACGGTGCGAGCAGCGCCAGCGATCGTTCATCGTCGACCGTGGCGTCGTCATCAGGAAGAGCGTGCGTTGGCGTTCCGACCGAGGTTTTGGAGGGTTCGGCGTCGACTCGCGCTGGTGCGGCAGAGCTTCACGGCGGGCGGCATGCGCACGTCCACCGACGGCAATACGTAACCGATCGGTGCGATCACCGGCGCCGCGCAGAATGTCACGAGAAGCACGGGCGCCTCGTTGCCTTCGAGCTCCTCGGGCGTGAGCTTGCCCGCGCCGGCGCCGAGGAGCGCCGCCATGACCTTGGCGCGCGAGCCGTCGTAGAACGTGTCCATGAGATGCCGCAGTGCCGATCAGCCAACCACCACATGAGCGCCGACGTACGGACCGACGCCCGCCAGCGCCATCGTCATGGCCCGGATCCGCTGATCGCCTGCGTATCGGAACGAACGACGTAGAGGTTGAAGTGGCTGCGTTCGTCGTCGGCAGACACAGGTTGTCTCGAGAGGAAGGCGACCACCCGTCCGTCACCGCTGAGCACCGGCGCTTCGCTCGGGTTCAACCACGGCGGGTGGCCTGACGGCGGCGTGATGCGCGTGATGTGGCGCGTCGAGCGGTCCCAGATGAAGACGTCGGCCACGAGATTGATGTCATCGCACCGCGGCACCGAGCGCCCGCACGGGAGGTTCGACGCGGTGGACTGGAACGCGATGCGCGCGCCGTCCGCGCTCATCGAGGGCAGCAGGCTGTTGCCGTTGGCCGGGCGCCCCGCGGCCGTCGCGGTGACGAGCATGGGACGTCCGTTCGGCAGCGCCTGCACGTAGATCTGTGATGCGCGGCGACCGTCCGTGCCGGCCGTGCGGCGCGGATACGCGGCGAACGTGAGCCAGCGCCCGTCGGCAGACATCTCCGGCGTGAGCACTTCATCCATCGTGCGCGAGCCCGGCCCGATACCGTCGAGGCGGAGCGCCGCATTGCGCGTATGCGCATGCAGCCAGATCTCGTGATCGGCCGGCTGCGACCTTGCGAGCCGTCGCAGGTAGACGATCGTGGAACCATCGGCCGAGAGACCGGGACGTGTCGCGTGTACCGCGTCGCGGTGTTCGTTGTCGGGAACGCATGACACGCATTGCCGTGTGCCGGTATCGACCTCGACGCGTATCACCTCGACGCAGCCTGCATGGGCGCCGGCAGCTCCTGCAGCCATCTGATAGGCCACGATACGGCCGTCGGCGGAGATGCGCGGCGCATGGCTCTCGGTCGGCACGATCGACGCGACGCTGTCCCCGGAGAGCAGCGTGACGCGCCGGCTGCTCCGCTCGAACACGAACACGTGTGAGCGCTGGCCCCGATCGCCTTGCGCGAGATCCGGCGCGGCCGATGTGAACGCGACACGGGCGCCGTCGGCCGAGATGCTCGGCGTATGGCTCGGGCCGTTGCCGGCCCGGCCGTCGGGTGTTCGCGACACGAGGACGATCTCGGACGTTGCCAGATCGGCAAGATAGACGTCGCGCGTGCCGTTGCGATCCTCCGGTACCAGTGCCGCGAACGACTCGAACGCGATGACCAGACCGTTGGCCGCCATGCTGGCCGCGGCGTGTACTCGAGTGGCGTCACGTCGCTCCTGTACCGGCAGAACGCTGAACGACGGCAGTGCGGGCTTCGGCAGCACGACGGCGGCAAGCACTGCCGCCGTCATCCGCGGTGAACGGGCTCTCATGTCGTGCCCCGGGTACGGTTGGTCCAGCACTCGGACTCGACGATGCGGCCGGCGTGGATCGCGCGGTCGGTCTCGTACGCGTGTGACGTCGATGACCAGCGTACCGTCCGGTCGCCCGCGCCGAGGCGGTCGCGGAGACGCACGCCGTCGAGCACTTCGATGATGTGCTCGAGCTCGTGCCCGAGGCGTTCGTTCAGGCTGACGGACGCCGTGACCTCCATTGCCGCGTGCAGGCCGTCCGGCGTGGTGGTGAACCTCGTGTACGCATTGGCACCGGGGAGTAACGAC
Source organism: Acidobacteriota bacterium (assembly GCA_020845575.1). Taxonomy (NCBI): domain Bacteria; kingdom Pseudomonadati; phylum Acidobacteriota; species Acidobacteriota bacterium. Next base: position 186,771 of record JADLFL010000040.1, read on the forward strand.
CGATGCGCGACACGGACGGACACCGTCAGCCGCGGTGTGCGGGCGATCCGCACCAACTGTTGGCGCAGGAACGGCGAGCACCGTCGGACCCGCGCGAGCACGCGCCGTGCATCCGCGTCGAGCAGTTGCAGCCACCTGGTGTCGTCTTCGGCGTCGGCGCCGCTGGACTGCGCGACGCGCGCCATCCAGGCGGGTGTGCCGATGGCGTCGGCCGCGAACGTCGAGGTGGCGTGGGTGTTCGGTAGCGCAAGCATGGCGATGCCAAGCACCGCGCGGCGTACGGAGCGATGTCTGTGGATGGGAAGCACGTCCGCCTCCTGCTCACCGCGTGACGACGACTGCGGGGGCGTCGGCCGTCACCACGAGCGTGCTGGCCGTGCCAGTGGGGGTGGCGCCCGTTGTCGTGGACGTGTGGATGGCGTGCCTCTTTGTGCCGTGCATGTCGTGCTCCTGGATGACGTGTCGAGCCTGCGATGCGCGTGACGCAGAACGTCCGCTTCTCGCAGGTAGATCGCAAACCGAGCATGGAACACGACACGACGACCGGCGCCCGGCATGAAGCTGTCGTCGAGTCGGCGTGGAAATGCAGGCCCCGACACGTCCGGGCACCGGGCACGGGGCGACATTCCGGGAATCCTGTGTCCGCTGCCCGGTGCCCGGTTGTGCTCAGAACCGCAGGCGCAGCCCGAGCCTGATGACGCGGCCGGCGGCGAATCCCTCCACGTTACCGACGGTGTCGGCGCCGAGCACGCCCGTCGTGCCGTTGTCGTCGAGGCCGTTGAGCAGGTAGTCGGTGAGATCGACGAATCCGCCGGTGCCGAGACCCGGCACGAAGAACTGCGGATGGTTGAACGCGTTGTCGAGCATCGCCGTGAACTGCACCTGGACACCCGATGCGCGGACGATGTCCTTGTAGATCGCGAAGTTCGCGATCCACGTGCCCGGTCCCTTCAGGCTGCCCTTCTTCGCGTTGCCGAGCGTGCCGTCGGCAGGCAGGCGGTAGGCCGAGACGTCGAAGAAGCGCGCGCGCGTTCCGCCGGTGTTCGGATCGCCGGTGACGTCCGGACGCCACGACTCGCCGAACTGGCCCACGCCATCGAGCCCCACGCCGGTGTTGGCGGGGTAGAGCGGGTCGGTCCCCCACACATAGAACGGCGTCAGGTTGGGTCCGGAGCGCGCCTGCACGATCGACGAGAGCGTCCAGCCGCCGACGATCGCGTCGGCCCAGACCGGCATCGTCGAGCCGACGGGGCGCTCGCGGCCGATGGGGATGTCCCACGTGCTGTTGAACACCACGCGATGCTTCACGACGTTGGGGTCGGGGCCGCGATCCTTCTCGATGTCGTACGGGTCGTACTGGATCACGCCGATGGTGCTGTTGCCGCTGTCGGGAGCGTTGCTGTTCGAGCCGGAGAGCGTGTACGCGGCGTTGATCGCGAAGCCGCGTCGCCACCGCCGGTTCACCTCGATCTGCAGCGCGTTGAACTGCCCCTCGCCCGCGTTGGTGGTCATGTTGAGGTACGTGCCGTAGATCGGGTACGGCAGCCGGGCCTGCGCTTCTGGATCCTCGTAGATGTCGCCGAGCGGGACGCTGCTCGCCGGTACGCTGTTGGCTTCACGCGTCACCAGCAGCTTTCGCATCGTGGATCCCAGATAGCTGACGCGGAGGCCGAGATCGCCCGGCAGTTCACGCTCGAGTGTCAGGTTGTACTGATAGATGTCCGGGCTCTCGAGGTTGATGTCGAGACCCTGGTTGCCGAAGCCCTGCGATGTGCTGACGGTGCCCGTCGTGAAGCCGTTCTGCAGCGTGGCCCTGTTGCGCGTGATGGCGTAGCGGAAGGGGTTGCGCGACATGATGTCGCGCGCCCCCTGTGCGGCGCCGGTCGGATGGAAGATGCCGAAGCCGCCGCGTACCACGGTCCTGGCCTCGGGGCCAATGCGATAGGCGAAGCCGACGCGGGGGCTGAAGTTGTTCCTGTCGGTCTTCATCAGTCCGGGGCCGACGCCGACGTCGCTGGCCAGTTGTGTGCGTCCGAGCGCCACGGCGCCTGGCGGCAGCAGCGCCGCCACCTGCGCGTTCGGCACCACGTGATGCCCGCCGTCATCCAGGACGAAGTTGGCGAAGATGTCGTTGCGATCGACGAAGACGCCCACCACTTCGTAGCGCAGACCGAGGAAGAGCGTGAGCGCAGGCGAGACCTTGAAGTCGTCCTGGACGAACAGTGCCCAGTCGTTGGACACGGTGTCCATCGGCAGGTCGCCGCGCGTGTTGCGCTGCTCGCGCACCGTGTTGGGCAGGCCGAGGAGGAAGTCGGCGAACGCGTTGCCCGTGGCCCACCCCGTGAAGTTGTACTGGCCCTTGGACTCATTGGCCCCCGTGGAGTAGCCGTCGGTAGCGAAGTTGCGCGCGTAGTTGCCGCCGAACCGCAGCGAGTGACGGCCCTTCACCCATGTCGTGGTGTTGCTGATCGAGAAGGCCGACTGGTCGAGATCCCTGAACGTGTTCTGGCGCTGGTCGCGGATGTCCGACGGCCGGTTGGCGCCACCGAAGATGAACTGCGGGTAGCCAGGCACGCCCTGTGCCAGTGCCGGCACCTCGACGCCCACCGACGCGCCGACCTGTCCCGCGATGTACTGGCTGCGTCGATCGCGGACGTCGGCGCTGTACCCCATGCGGAACTCGTTGACGATCGTGTTGGTGAACGTGCGCGTCCATCCCGTCGCGACGGTCATCGCCCGCGACGAGCGCTCCAGGATGCCGAGGTTCGTGAGCCCTCCACCGCCGTTGCCGCCCGTGTTCTCGAACGTGAACGCATCGGGGTCGCGCCGTTGCCAGCTCACGCGGCCGAAGAGCGAGTCGTTGGACGTCAATTCGTGATCGATGCGCAGGTCGGCCCTGTCGCGCGTGCGCTCGAGCGGCAGGATCTGCCTGTACGTGCCGTAGCCGTTGGCCAGTCCCGCCTGGTTCGGATCCGGGAAGAACATCGCCACGATCTTCTGTGCCGCCGGATCGAGACGGCCGGCGGGGATCCGATTGCCCGGGAAGGGAAGTCCCGTCGTCGGATCCCTGATGACGAAGCTGGAACCCGAGAAGTCGCCGGCGCGCATCGCCTGCGTCGGCACGATCGCCTGCGCCCCGCCGCCGAGTGCCTTGAGCCTGCCGCCTTCGTAGTTGCCGAAGAAGAAGGTGCGGTTGGTGCGGATCGGTCCGCCGAGGCTGAACCCGAACCGATGGTCGTGCGTGTCGGAGTTCGGGTTGTTGCGGGACACGCCGTTGAGCGTCTGCGCGTACGTGCGCGCGTTCAGTTCGTTGGAGTTGAAGTCGTAGAACGACGTGCCGCGCACCTGGTTCGCGCCGCGCTTGGTGGACACCACCACGCCGGCCAGGCCGCCGAACTCCGCACTGTACGAGTTGGAGAGCACCTGCACTTCGGCGATGGCGTCGAGGCCTGGTGCCGCATTGGACAGCTCGCCGAAGATGCCGGCCGACGAGGGCTGGCCGTCCTGCACGTAGGACGCACCGTACGTGCGGCCGCCGAGGAACTGGATCGCGTCGAAGCCACCGACGACGTTCGGGTTCAGCGTGAGGAAGTCCTGGATGTCGCGGCTGTTGCGCGGCAGGTCGCGCAACTGCTGCGCGTCGAGCCCGCGTGCAATCGACGGACTCTCCACCGAGATGTTCTGCCCCTCGACCACGACGGTGATCACGTCCTGCACGTCGCCGACCTCGAGCGGCAGGTCGGTTCGGATCGTCGACGCCGCCCTGAGTACGAGACCCGTGCGGCGAGCCGCCTTGAATCCGCCGAGCGTGACGTCGACCGTGTAGGTGCCAGGACGCAGGTTCGCGACCTCGAACAGGCCCTGGTCGTCGGTCACCGCATCGCGCGTGACTCCCGTGTCTTCGTCGGTGATGACGATGGAGGCGCCGGGAAGGACGCCGCCCTGTGCGTCGGTGATGGCACCGCGAATCGTGCCGAGTGTCGACTGCGCCGGCGCTGACCGCGCGACGAGGCACACGAGGCAGATCGGGATCAGCCACAGACGAACGAGCAAGCCCGCTCGAAGAGCGGACGAGCTCGTGGAGGACGAGTGCATTCGAGACATGCGAACTCCAGGCCGCAACGTCATGCTCACGCCAGTGCCCGGCACGGATGTCGTGCCTGGTGATGTGCTGGTTCATCAGCATGCTAGGCCCGACTTCGGCGGCGCGCAATGACAATCTCGCGGAGGCATCCAGCGCCACCTCGCGCCGGCCGCACGCGCACGCCTGCGGCAGCGTCCCCCGAGCAATGATCCGCGCGTCCTGCTATCGTACGGCCGCTCCCGCTGTGGGAGCAGGATGCCATCAACCGGACCGTCTCGCACCGCTACGGGCCGCACGGTGCCGGCGACGCCGGCGGTGCTGGAGTCGCGCACGTCATCGAGGAACTCACGTCGTGTCCAGATACAACTTCGGCTGCGGCAACATGCGCAGGGACGGCTTCGTCAACGTCGACGTTCGCCCGGATTCCGCGGCGGACGTGGTGGCCGACGCCTGGCAGACGGACATGTTCGAGCCGGACTCGGCGGAACTCGTCTACTCGCGGCACATGCTCGAACATCTCGACCCTGATGACGGGCGTCGCACGTTGCGAGCCTGGTTCGCGCTGCTGCGGCCCGGTGGGGTCCTCAACGTCATCGTGCCCGACGTCCTCTTTCATGCGAGGCAGATTCTCGGGCTCGCAGAGGGTCCGTTCGACAAACAGTTCGACCATGCGTGCGCCGGCTTCTGGGGATGGCGCGATCCGCAGCGCGGCGGCCATCGCGAAGATGCCCATCGATGGGGCTACACGGAGGAATCGTTGACGCTCGAGCTCACGACCGCCGGGTTCCAACAGGTCCAGCGCGTGACACACGGCGCTGACGGCGATCCGTGGCATCTGAACCTCACGTGCCGCAAGCCGGCATCATCAGCGTCGCAGGCACTGGATTAGTCGCGGCCATGCGCCAGTCATCGCTGTCGGGCATCGTGCTGCTGGCTGCCCTCGCGGCTGCCGGCGTCGTGTCGTGGGCGTCAGGACCACAGGCCGCACAGCCGCAGCTGCCGCGCCCCAACATCCTCTGGATCACGAGCGAGGACAACGGGCCGGAACTCGGTGCATACGGCGACGCGTACGCCACCACGCCGAGTCTCGATCGGCTTGCCGCGCGCGGGTTCCGCTACCGCACCGTGTGGTCGAACGGGCCGGTGTGCGCTGCGTCGCGCACCGCGCTGATCCTTGGCGTGTATCCGGAGTCGACAGGCGGCGAGCACATGCGCAGCTATGTGCCGCTGCCCGGCGACATGCGTCTGTATCCCGCGCTGCTGCGCGACGCGGGTTACTACACGACCAACAGCGCGAAGGCCGACTACAACTACGGCAACACGGGGACCGTCTGGGACGAGCAGTCCAACACGGCGCACTATCGGAACCGCCCACCAGGCCAGCCCTTCTTCGCCGTGTTCAACAGCACGGTCACGCACGAATCGCAGATCCGCACGCGCCCGCACAAGGCGGTGCACGATCCGGCAGGCGTCACGGTGCCGGCGTACATGCCCGACGTCCCGGTTGTCCGCCAGGACTGGGCGCAGTACTACGACCGGATCACGGAGATGGACACGTTTGTCGGCCTGCGGCTCGCCGAACTCGACGCCGACGGCCTGGCCGGCGACACCATCGTGATGTACTTCGGCGACCACGGCTCCGGCATGCCGCGGTCCAAGCGCTTCCCGTACGACTCGGGCCTGCGCGTGCCGCTCATCGTGTACGTGCCGCCGAAGTATCAGCACCTGATCCCGGTCGAGGCGCGCGTGCCCGGCGCGGAGGTCACGCGCCTGGTGTCGTTTGTCGACTTCGCGCCCACGTTGCTCAGTCTTGCCGGCGTCGCGCCGCCCGCGTGGATGCAGGGGCACGCGTTCCTCGGCCCGCACATGGTGCCGGCGCCGGGGTTCATCTTCGGCTTCCGCGGGCGCATGGACGAACGGTACGACCTGAGCCGCAGCGTGCGCGACGCTCGCTACGTCTACATCCGCAACTACATGCCCCATCGTCCCTGGGGGCAGCACGTCGGCTACATGTTCGAGACGCCCGCCACCGCGACCTGGAAGCGGATGTACGACGAAGGCCGTCTCAACGCCACGCAGCGCGCGTTCTGGGAACCCAAGCCGCACGAGGAGTTGTACGACCTCGATGCCGATCGCTGGCAAGTCGACAACCTCGCGGAGTCACCCGCGCATGCCGCGGCGCTCGCACGGCTGCGCGAGGCGCTCGACGCGCATCAGCGGCGCACGCGAGACGTCGGCCTGCTGCCCGAGTACATGCTGCACCGCGATCCGCAGATCACGCCCTATGCGCTGCGCGAGGATCGCTCGCGATACGACTTCGAGCGCGTGCAGACGATGGCGCGGCAGGCGGCGGACGCCCGTGTGCCGCTCGACGACATCAGGCCCATGCTGGCCGACAGCGATCCGGCCGTCCGGTATTGGGCAGCCACCGGCGTCGTGATTCGCGGCCGGGACGCCGTTGCGGCCGCGCGTGCCGATCTCGTTCGACTGCTCGGCGACGGCGACCCCGGCCCGCGCATCGCCGCTGCGGAGGGATTGGCGCGGTTCGGTTCGGCTGCCGAGCGCGATCGCGCCATCGCCCGACTGGTGGCCGACAGCGATCCGGTCAGACACGGCGAGTTCGCGGCACTGCTTGCCGCGTACAGCCTGAATCAGGTGACCGACCTGCCCGCCGCGGTGCGGGACGCCATTGACGCGTTGCCCGCGACGCCGGCCGATGCCGGCCGCACACGCCGGCAGCGGGAGGAGTACCTGCCGCGCCTCAAGGCCGCCATCCGCAACGACGTGCGCTGACGCGCGCGCTCGCTCCGATCGAACGTTGCGTCACTCCTGACGAGTGAGCAGGTGCTCGCGGCCGCGGCCGACGAAGCCGGAGAGATCCGTTTCCGGAGCGCTCGGCGGAAGCGACCTGTGGTACTCGATGCGCGGGTGATCGTCGGTGAGGATGGGGCCATCGCCGACGAAGGCCCGCATGTCGTCGGCGTTGGCGCTGAAGGCGCCGAGCAGCGCATCGAAGGTGTGCAGTCCCACGGACGCGAGGGCGTGTTGCGTCTGCACGTCGGCCACCTTGCGCTCGAACGCCGCCTCGTCGAGCGAGAGTGACCGCGTCGATCCGACGAGCAACGTCCCGCCGTTCCACAGCGTGGCGTCAGGAAACACGTCGAGGAACGTGCGCATGATCAACCGGTACTCTACCTCCGCGCGCTGGCCGATCCACTGCAGCATCACGCCCTCGTCCTTCAGCGCGCGGCGCGCGAGTTCGAAGTACTCGCGCGAGTACAGCAGGCCGGCGCCGGCGTGCTGCGGCTGGATGATGTCTGCCGTGATCACGTCGTAGCGGCGGGTCGTGAGAGCCAGGTAGTTACGCCCGTCCGACACCTGCAGCCTGACGTTCGGCTGTCTGAGCACATCGTCGTTGACGTGAGAGAAGAGAGCGGCGCCGCGCACGACGGAACGCGAGAGCTCCACCACGTCGACGGTGGCGCCGGCGTGCCGCGCAACGGCGCCAGGCGTCGCGCCGCCCCCGAGGCCGATCACGAGCACGTCGCGCGGCGCGGGGTGGATGGCCATCGGGAAGTGGCCGATCTGCCGGTGCAGCGTGATCATCGGCGCGCTGTCGTTGGCCTGATGGAGGCCGTCGAGGTACATCACTCGCACGTTGCCCGGCCGCCGGTGCACGGTCACGGTCGTCTGCACGCCTTCCTCGCGCCAGAGTGCGACCTCGCCGCGCTCGTAGCGCCGCGTGAGCGCGGTCTCGAAGGGATCGGGCAGGGCGAACGCGGCGGCACCGAAGACCACGACGAGTGTGAGCGCCAGCCACCACGTGCGCCGCGCAGCCGCCGACCGTTCGAGAAGCACGATGCCGGCAAGGAGATACAGGCTCGCGGCAAGTGCGAGACTGAGCCGGCTGCCGGCGAGGGGCAGCAGCACGAAGCCGCCGAGCACGGCGCCGGCGATGGCACCGAGCATGTTCATCGCGTACGCCACGCCGATGCGTCGCGCGAGCGCGGGATCGGCGGGATCGCCCGGACCGACCCACACACGCATCGCGACGGGGAACGACACGCCCATGAGCAGCGCGCTCGGAAGGATGGCGACGATGGAGGCCTGCACGGTGCCTGACGTGCGCCACCCCGCCGCGTAGGTGCCTGCGAGCACGATGAGCGAGCCGAGTACGGCGACGCTCGTCCACAAACAGAGGAGTGCAAGCGTCCGTGTCCAGTCGCGCTCGCGCCGCAGCATGCGCGTGGCGACGAGGCTGCCGGCACTGATGCCGCCGAGCACCGTCGCCAGCATCGTGGTGAAGGCGTACGTGGTGGCCGGCAGGAACAGGACGAGCACGCGGAACCAGATCACCTCGAGCGCAAGCGAGGCGAGCCCGGAGACGCCGAAGTAGACGAGTGCGAGTGTCCGTACCGCGCCACCCTCCGCGATGTGCGCGCGGCCGGCTTCCGGCAGCGGCGCGCGCGGCTCGGGCTCTCGGGTGACAGCGTCGGGCGTGTCGCCGATGTCGCCGGTGTCGATCGGTCGCACGGGCAGCAGCCACGCGCCGATGCCGACGAGCAGGTTGAGGCCCGCGGCCACAAGGAACGTGCGGTTCAGGCCGACGTCGCCAATCAGGTGGAAGCCGGCAAGAATGGCGCCCGTGATGGCGCCGCCGGCGTTGATCGCGTACAACAGCCCGACGCGCGGCCCTAACACGCCACGCGCCACGATGGTGGATCGCACGACGAGCGGCAGTGTGGCGCCCATGAGCACGGTCGGCACGAGGAGCACGAGGAACGAACAGACAAAGCGCGCCAGGGTGAGCGCCACGAGGTGGTCCGGCACCGCGGCGTGCACCGCCCCGTAGAGCGTCTGCGCGGCATCGAGTCCCCACGGCGTGAGCAGCGCGCTGATGGCGATGCCGACTTCGATCGCGCCGAACCAGCGGAGCGGCGATCGCACGCGATCGGCGAGGCGTCCGGCCAGGAGGCTGCCCAGCGCGAGGCCGGCCATGAAGCTGGCGAGCACGGTGCTGGCCGCGTACGCTGTCACGCCGAAGACCAGCGACAGCATGCGCAGCCACAGCACCTGATACATCAGGCCGCTGACGCCAGACGCGAAGAACAACAGCGCCAGACCGGCCAGCGGCGGTCCACCAACACGAACGCGAGACGACGTGGGCATGCGGGCCGCGATTCTACATCGCTGCCTCTGCCCGACAGATGACCAGGGAAGAAGAAGGTACAAAGCTCACGCCATGACACCGATTCAGTTTGTCTGTGAGGCGCTCGTTCCTCAGTCACCACTGGAGATCGCCGAGCAGATGCTCGACCTGAGCCGATGGCCGGAGTTCACCGGCTACGGTCCGTTGCCGGGCATCCGAACGGCGGAGTTCGAGGAACGGACTCCGAACGTCCGCGGCACCCGCATCCGCGTCACCAGCGCCGACGAGTCGCGGTACATCGAGACGATCAGCGAATGGAACCCGCCCTCCCGGATTCAACTGGAATTCAGCGACTTCCAGCCACCGCTGGCACGTCTGACGACTCGCTTCGTGGAAACCTGGGAGTTCACCGAAGGGCCGGATGGTACCCGGGTGCGACGCCGGTTCGACCTGTATCCCCGTTCGGCATGGGCCCGGTTCCCGCTCTGGCTGATCTCCCGCCTGCTGCGCGGAGCAACGCAGCGGCACCTCCAACTGATTCAGGCAGCGGGCCACCAGAGGTGAGCGGCAGGTCAGGTGTTTGACAGTCGGGCTGCAGATTCGGCACGCTCTGTCACACCGTCATCGACTGGTTCAGCGCCAGCCGCTACGTGAAGCAGTCCCGAACCGTCCGCGCTGTGCAACGGAGATGGTGATGAAGAGCGCGCTCACGTGGATGGCTCTGGCGTATGCCGGAGGTGTGATGATGGCGCAGGGGCACGGCAACGGTTCGACGCGCGACGCGGTCAACCGCTTCAACGCCGCCATCAATCGCCACGACGTGGCCGCGGTCGGCGCGCTGCTGACCGAGGACACGGTGTTCGAGAACACTGGACCGGCGCCCGACGGCACGCGCATCGAGGGCAAAGCCGCGGTCGTGACGTTCTGGACCACGTGGTTCGTCAACAACGCCGATGCCACGTTCGACGCCGAAGAAGTCATCGTCGCCGGCGACCGCTGCACGGTGCGCTGGATCCATCGCAAGATGAGTGACGGCAAGCCGTGGCATCTTCGCGGCGTCGACGTCTTCACGGTTCGCGATGGCAAGATCGCGGCCAAGCTCGCCTACGTCAAGGGGTGACCAGCCTGCCGGTCGCGGTCAGCGGTGTCAGCCGCCGACGGGTCTGACGTCCGGTGCGCTCGTGTCCGTTGCCGACACCGTGCATCTGGCCGGCTGGGCCGTCGGTTCATGGGAGAACCTCAACGGAAGCGGTTGGGGGGGGGCTTACCGGCGTGCGATGCGGCTCCGGCTCCCGGGCAACACCGCGCCGTCGGCCAGGCGCTGCAGAAATGTCGCCAGCGGCGATACACGGACCGGCCCATCCTGCTGGGGCGTCTCGCCCAGGTACACCGCGTGGCACGCGCCGAGCATCCCGCCATCGTGCAACTCCCGCAGTGGCCGACCGAACTCTGACCGCCATTGCCGGCTGGCCTTCACTTCGATGCCGATGCTGGTCCTGCCCCGGCTCCAGACGAAGTCGACTTCCGTTCCGGATGGCGTGCGGTAGTACGACAGCGTGCCTCCGCAACCCGTATACGCCATGTGCGCGCGCAGTTCCTGGAACACCAGCGTCTCGAGCAACGTGCCGCGCTCGGCACCGTCCAGCGGCTCGCGCAGACGCTGCGCCAGCGCACGCACCACGCCGCAATCGAACAGATAGAATTTGGGATGCGTCACTTCCTTGACCTTGGCGCGCGGACGCCAGGCCGGTAGCCACGCACCGACCAGGGTGTCGGTCAGCACGTCGAAGTACCCCTGCACGGTTGGCCGTGCGACCGCGGCATCGCGCGCCAGCGAGGCCACGTTGGTCACCTGGCCATTGGCGAGCGCCGCGACCTCCAGGAACCGTGTGAACGACTCCAGGCTCCGCACCAGCGCCTCGGCGCGAATCTCCTGCGCAAGATAGGTGCTCACGTAGGCTTCAAGCAGATCGACGCGACCCGCCACGGAGCGTTCGCCGCGCACCAACGGCAACGTGCCGAATCGCAGCAAATCGTCCGCTGGCGGCATGCCGGACAATTCCGCGACGGTCAGCGGAAACATCTCGCGACTGATTACTCGCCCGGCGAGCAGATTGACGTCACCGCGCCGCAGGCGCCGCGCGGAGGAACCCGTCAGCGCAAAGCGCCAGCGCCGCGGCGATGACGCCAGCGCGTCGTGCACGTCGTTGAGCAGCGCCGGCAGTTTCTGCACTTCGTCCACCACGACCCAGGAGCCGGACGGCAGCGCATCGATCTCGCGGCGGAACACCTCCGGATCACGCATCAGGCGCAGCAGTTCGCGGTCGAGCAGCAGGTTGTACCAGCGCGCGTCGGGCAGCACCTGCCGCAGCCAGGTGGTCTTGCCAACGCCGCGTGGCCCGAGCAGCAGGAAGGAACGCGAGGGCAGGGTCAACCGGCGTGCATACATGGCCGGCATTATGACTGTAAAAATGCTGGCGACCTATACATGAGTCTTCAGGCGACCCGGCAGGCCGCAGGCGTCTGCCCCTGGCGGCAGAGCCGGTCCGGGGCCGTGGCCATGGTCTGTTGAAGCCGAGGCTGAACTTGCCGAGGCCATCGATTGCTATGCCCTCAACGTCAGCCGCAAGGTGGCGGAGCACTTCCTTGCCGTGTTCGAGGAGAGAGTAGAGCGGTCGCTGCCCTTACTCGATTCTTTACCGAGAGCGCGACGGGTTCATCTACATCAGCGCGATTGCGCATCAGTCACGGCGTCCCAGGTACTGGCGGGCGCGCGAGCCATGGAACGTAGCTCTGGCCTTCATCCTGACCGCTGTTCTGTGTGTACGTGGGACTGCTCTGTGGGGCGGCCTCTAGCTGCGAGAGCCGCGCTTGCATCGCCTGCTGCCGTTCTGTACGACGAGGATCCGCTGAACGAATCAGCGCCCGGTGGTCCAGCGTTTCGGCCGCGCGTTGAACCTGAACGTCCATCTGCACGCCCTCGTGCTGGACGGTGTGTTCACGCACGCCGACGGCGTCGTGCGGTTCCACCCGGTGGCGCGTCTGACGAGCGCGGACGTGATGGCGCGGATCGCGCGGCGCGACGATGCCGACGCGAAACGGGCGGACGTGGACGAGGACGCACCCTGCGCGACAGGCGCGCGGGCGGGCGGATACCGATGGGCTGAACTGATGCGCCGAACGTTCGGGGCGGACGTGTTGGCGTGCCTCCGCTGCGGCGGGCGACTGCGTCTTGTGGCGTTGATCGAGCAGGCGTCAGTGATCCAGCACATCCTGCGTCACCTCGGCCTCCCGACCGAGGTTCCGGAGCCGTGCCCGGCCCGTGCGCCACCTCGACTCCTCGAGACGAACGACGACCACGACCAAAGAGCCCCCGACGTCGACGCCGTCTGGTGAGGACAGAGCGTCCTGTGGGGAGAGGTGTCGCCCCGTCCTGCTGTACCCCATTCTGGCCGACCGGGCCGTTTTCGGTGCTGTTCTCTTGAGATCGATCTCGCATTGACCAGGGATTCTCTGCGGCTCCGACCGATCCGCGATTTCACGGGCCGACCGATCTTGGGTTCCAGGTCCGACGAATGCCCGATTTCAGAGCCGACGAACTGTAGAGATCAAGCGTGACGGATCGTAGACTTCATCCATGACGGATTGTAGAGTTCGATGATGACCGACTACCGCGCACGTGTCGTCGACACCGAGCTCAAACGACGCATGCGAGTGATGGGCGCGGTGCTCATTGACGGCCCGAAGGCGGTCGGAAAGACCAGGACCGCGTCGCAAGTCGCTGAGACCGTTCTCCGCCTCGATGTCGATCCGGTCGCACGGGCGGCGCTGGAGACCGCCCCGGAGCAGTTGTTCGAGCGCCCGACGCCGATCCTGTTCGATGAGTGGCAGGACACGCCGGCGCTGTGGAATCACGTCCGGCGCGCCGTTGATGACCGCGGCGAGAAGGGCCTCTATCTGTTGACCGGCTCGGCGACGCCACGCGATACCGCAAGGATGCATTCCGGAGCGGGTCGAATCGCGCGTCTGCGCATGCGGCCCATGTCGCTCTTTGAGTCGGGCCACTCCGACGGCTCCGTCAGCCTCGCCGCGCTTCTCAACGGTGACGAGGTCAGCGGCAGCACGAACACACTCACCGTGCCGCAGCTCCTGGAGCGCATCGTCATCGGCGGTTGGCCCGAGATCACGGACTGGGACGAAGCAGACGCGCGGGACTGGCTGGCGGACTACTTGCGGAACCTCGCGGAAAAGGATGTACCCGATCTCGGAACGCGCAGGAATCCCCAGAACATTGCGCGGCTGCTTGCCTCACTCGCGCGGGCCGTCGGCACGCCCCTCAACCGTTCCGAACTGGAGGTCGAGGTTGGTGGCGCTGGTGGGCAGATCGCATCCGAGACACTCGCTCGCTACCTCGACGCACTGGAGCGCCTCATGCTCGTCGAACCGCTGCCCGCCTGGCGACCGCACATGCGATCGCGGACTCGACTTCGCACGACGCCGGTCCATCACTTCGTCGATCCATCGATCGGAACGGTGGCTCTTGGCGTCGGCACGCCCGGGTTGCTTGCTGACCTGAACGCCGCCGGCTTCCACTTCGAGTCGCTCGCGCTGCGCGACCTGCGCGTTTACAGCCAGGCTCTGGGCGCCACCCTGTCATCGTGGCGCGACACACAGACGAACAAAGAGGTCGATGCGGTGCTCGAGTTGCCGAACGGCAGGTGGGCCGCATTCGAGTTCAAGCTCGGCGAGGCCGCGGCCGATGCCGCCGCCGAGTCTCTCGAGCACTTCGCGGGAAAGGTCGACACAGCCAGGCACGGTGACCCTGTGGCGCTTGTGGTCGTGACTGGCGGCCGTTTCACCATGCGCCGCGCGGACGGCGTCACTGTCGTACCGCTGTCCGTGCTCGGTCCATAGGCGCGGCGCGACGAACAACTCGCAGATTCGTGGCAACCACGCTCCAACTCGCGTGGCACATCACAGCGGTCGCCCTACCACTCGCAGCAGATTCTGGAGTCTCGGCCCTGAATGGCAGATTGTCTCTACTGTGGGGCACCTGCTGGGTTTCTCCGGCGTGAGCACGATGGAACCCACCGGGCAGCCGTGGACTCGATCAAGCAGTTCACCACAGAGGGCCGTGGCGACCGTGCACCGGCGGGTCCGTTCGCAGTAGACTCCAGCTCATCCGGAGGACGCGTCGTCCGCCGAGCGATATGTCGTGCCGACGTCCACCGCGTCCTCCCGCGCTCGCGTCGCCGCCATCGACATCCTCCGCGGTATTACCGTGTTGTGGGTCGCGGCGATGCACTTCTACATCGACACGCGAGGCGTGCCAGGCCCGGACGCCACCGCGTCGGCCGCGTGGGCTGCCGCGAGCGCCGGCCGGTTCGCGGACCTCGCGGCCATCGTCGCGCGCTCGATGGTCGGCCTCCCGGGGTTCCGGCTCGACATCCTGCTGTTTGTCACCGGCCTCGTCCTGTCGATGTCGCGACCGTCGACGGCCAGGAACTTCGCGTGGCGGCGGGCCCGCAGCATTCTGCCCAACTACTGGCTCGGCAGCCTGCTCGTCGCCGGATGGCTCCTGGCGCTGGCCGGCCTCCGCGCCTTCCTGTACGACTCGCCGTTCGACGTGGAGCGGCATCATGGGACGCTGCTGGCGCACGCCCCGTACGTGTTCGAGTGGGGGGATCTGCTCCGCTCGCTGTCGGTCGTCGGCCGATTTGGCGATCCGCGGACCATGCAGGTGGTGGCACCGTCGCTCTGGTACCTCGTGCTGGTGGCACAGGTGTACGTGGTGTTCCCCGCGATGCGTCGCTTGATGGTGCGGCTGGGCGCCGTCCGGTTCCTGCTCGCGGCCACGGCGTTCACGTGTGTGGCCCGGGCGCTGGCCTTCTCCGTCCCGCTCGTCCCGACGTTCGACCCCAACGCCACGGTGATCTGCTTCCTGCCGTTTCGTCTCTTCTCGCCGGCGCTGGGCATGGTCGCGGCCGGCTGGATGGACCGGATATCGTGGCAGCCGCGCTCGGCCATCGTGGCCGCCGCCGCCGTGGGTGGCGGAGGCCTGCTGCTCGCGGCGTCATGGCTGGGGGCGCAGATGAACGAGCCCGGAACGTGGCTGGGCGTGTTCGGTCCGATCCTGCCGTTGACCGCCTCGCTGCCCGGACTGTGGGCGGCGGTCGTCCTGACCCTGCGCTGGCGCCCGGCGTGCGTCGCACTCGCGTGGACCGGGCATCGGTCGCTTTCGGCGCTCGTCGTTCAGGATGTCCTGCGCTTCGCCACGGGCACCATGCTCGTGCTCGTCGGCGGCCCGCTGGTGGCGTCGACGACGTGGTGGGCGCTGCTGTTCTATCTCGGCGCGGTCATGGTCCTGACCGCACTCTGGGATCCGATCCAGCGGGCCGCGACGGATCGCTGGTGGCCGCAGCCGGCTCCCGTTCCGGTGACCAAGGCCGCTGCCGCCTGACCGCGGCGGTGTGCCGCGGCGCCCGGGTCGGAGACGCGAACGTCGTATTCGTGCCGGAGGCCTGACGACGATCCCCACCGTCCTGATCTACGCTGTCGCGCATGACGCGAGCCATCCTCTCGTTCGCACTCGCCGGTGTCGTGCTCGTCGCGCCGGTGCATGCGCAGACGCCAGCCGCGACGGTCGTACGCCAGCCTGAGGCGACGTCGCTCCTCGGCACGCCGCTGTTTCCGCCCGTTCCCATCCCGAACGAAGCGAAGCTGCTCGACGACCTGCGGCTCGCGCAGTCGGTGGCCAACACCACCACGCCTGAGGCCATCATCTGGATCGGCCGCCGCCAGGCGTATCTCTGGCGCTACGCCGCCGCCATCGCCACGTTCACCGACGGCATCAGGCGCTACCCGGACGATGCGCGGATGTACAGGCATCGCGGCCATCGCTACATCACGACGCGACAGTTCGACAAGGCGCGCGCCGACTTCGAACGCGCCGCGGCCCTGATCCGCAACACCGCCGACAGCATCGAACCCGATGGCGCGCCGAACCCCGCGGGCCAGCCGCGCAGCACGCTGCACTTCAACATCTGGTATCACCTCGGGCTCACCTATTACCTGCAGGGCGACTTCGCGAAGGCCCTCGACGCCTACACGCAGTGCATGGCGGTCTCCACCAACGACGACTCGATCGTCGCCACGAGCGACTGGATGTGGATGACGCTGATGCGGCTGGGACGGAAAGACGAGGCCGCGCGCGTGCTGGCGCGCATCACGCCGAGGATGGACATCCTGGAGAACGGCTCGTACCATCGGCGCCTGCTGATGTACAAGGGGCTCGACACGCCAGACGCGTTGCTCGATCCCGCCGGCGCCGACGCGACGACGATCGCCACGCAGGGCTACGGCGTGGGCAACTACTACCTGGTCATGGGCGATCGCGAGCGGGCCCGCCGGACGTTCACGCAGGTGATCGCCGGCAGCGGCTGGAACGCGTTCGGCTACATCGCCGCCGAAGCCGACCTCGCGCGCATGCGATGACGTCCACGGCCCGAAGGAGACATTCGTGTTCACCTCGTTGATGCTCGTCACCACGATGTTGTTCGCGCAGGGTGAGGCACCCGCCATGGAACGCATCCTGATCGATCACCACAAGGCGATCCGCCTGCGCGACGGCGTGACCGTCTACGCGGACGTCTATCGCCCCGCGCGCGACGGACGCTTTCCGGCGATCGTGGTGCGCACACCGTACGGCGTGCAGCGCGAGAACGTCGGCGTCCACGATCGGCTGATCCAACTCGCGCGTCTCGGCTACGCCGTGGTCAACACCGACGTGCGCGGGCGCTACGAGAGCGACGGGCAGTGGGATCCCTTCCGCTTCGAAGCCAGGGACGGCTACGACGTCGTCGAGTGGGCCGCGAAGCAGCCGTGGTCCACGGGCAAGGTGGCCATGCAGGGCGGCAGCTATCTCGGGCACGTGCAGTGGGCGACACTCGGCGAACGGCCGCCGAGCCTCGTGGCGGCGTTCCCCGCCGTGGCGTCGACGAACCTCTACGCCAACTGGATCACGCAGGGTGGCGCGTTCCACCTGGCGTTCAACTTCGGGTGGGGCGTGGTGCGTATGCCGTATCGCATCATGCAGCCGCAGTTGTACTTCACGGGTCCGGATTCCGCGCCCGAACTGCGCTACGAGCATCTGCTCAGGCACCTGCCGCTCGAGACGATGGACGAAGTCGCCTTCCAGCATCCGGTGAAGCACTGGCGCGACTGGCTGGCGCACGACAGCTACGACGCGTACTGGAAAGCGGTGAGCGACGAGGAGAAGTTCGCGAAAGTCAACGTGCCGGTGATGACGCAGGGCGGATGGTTCGACATCTTCCTGCCCGGCACGATCGACGGCTTCGTGGGCGTTCGCGCGAAGGGCGCCAACGAGCGGGCGCGTTCGCTCACGCGCATGGTGATCGGCCCCTGGGGGCACGGCCCGTCGCGCAAGTACGGAGATCTCGACTTCGGGCCCGACGCGGAGCGCACGCTGTTCCAGTACGAACAGCGCTGGCACGACTTTCACATGAAGGGGATCCGGAACGGCGTGGACACCGATCCGCCCGTGCAGATCTTCTACATGGGGATCAACAAGTGGCGCGGCGAGCAGGACTGGCCCATCCCGGGCACGACGTCGGCGCGCTGGTACCTGCAGCCTGGCGGCGGGCTCTCGCCCATCCAGCCCTCGTCAGCCGACGGTTCGACGACGTATCGGTACGACCCGAACGATCCGGTGCCGACAACGGGTGGCAACAACTGCTGTGGCTCGCCCACGATCGCCGGCCCGGTCAATCAGGCGCCGCTCGACGGCCGCAAGGACATCGCACGCTTCACGAGCGACGTGTTGAAGGAACCCGTCACGCTGGCCGGCAAGGTGACGATGGATCTGCACGCCTCGACCGACGGGAAGGACACCGACTGGATGGTGAAGCTCATCGACGTCCATCCCGACGGCAAGGCCTACCCGATGGCGGAAGGCATCCTGCGCGCGCGCTTCCGCGACGGGCTCGACAAGCCCTCGCTGCTCACGCCGGGGCAGGCGTATCGCTACACCGTGGATCTGATCGGCACGGCGGTGGTGTTCCAGCCCGGCCACCGCATAAGGGTAGACATCACGTCCAGCAACTTCCCGCAGTTCGATCGCAACCTGAACACGGGAGATCCCCTGGGCAAGGGCACCATGCCGCGCGTGGCGCAGCAGACGATCCATCACTCGTCGGCGCGTCCGAGCGCCATCGTGTTGCCACTGGTCAGGCCCTTCTGAATCAGGCGACGACGGACATGGTGCAGCATCCATGGGTGCGTTGATGTGGCGGCGGACTCTCGCGCGCTCATGAGCGCGCCGGTCCACCGTCGAGAGTGATGGTGTCGCGGCCTTGGTGATGCGGCGCCGGTCAGAGAGGCGGACTGCCGGCAGGCGCCTCCACGCGGACCGGGATCACTCGCGTTGGCGTGTGAATGGCCAGCGCGTTCGTCGCGGCGTCACGCACAAGCCGGATCCGCGGGTGGTTTCGCTCTTCCGCCTGGACCGCGGCAATTCCGTATGCCTCGCAGGACGACTGTCCGTGAGGACACCTGCTGACGACATAGAAGTCATCCCCGTCCAGGGCGGTTCGCACGCCCAGTCGGTACTCGTCACCAGCCTGCACCACGCTCTGCAGGTGCTGATAGCCGATCAACGTTCGCGGCCACGCGCTCCAGACGACCCACCCGACGGCCACCAGAGCCAGTCCCACCGCGAGGTGTGCCGCCGTGTGTCTGGATCGGGCACGCAAGCGGGCCACCGCGAGCAGCGCCAACGCTCCAAGCGCGATGGCGGTCGCCGGCAGTGCTCCATACGCGTAGGCCAGCGTGGCGGGGTACACCGTCCGGACCTGAGCGCCGGTCTGGAGGTGCAGCGGACCTTCCCCGAGCGCCTTCGCGACGGCAAGTCCTCCCGCCATGATCAGCAGGGCCAGGCTGAGGCACAGCGGCCACAGACGCTTCAGTGCATTCGACACGCGCCCCCTTTCGCCCGGTCCGACGGGCTTGTCATGATCGCTGCGACGCGCCATTACGGTTCACGCAGGACGGCCTGCGCGGGCATCTGCTGGTGGAACCCGCTGAGCACGAGGCCGACGCCCCACCCGACGGCCAGCAGCAGATGCACCACTGACAGCCCGGATACGGAAACCTCCGCCAGCCATGCCCAGACGATCGTGAGCCCCTGCGCAACGACACCCGCCACCACCAGCCAGGTGAAGACCCGTCGTCGTGCCGTGGCGGCCGTGGCTTCGGTCATCGCTATCGCCAGTGCCAGGCCATACACACCGTAAGTGGCCGCACTGGCCGCCACGGCGGCGGCCAGCGCCAGCAGCAGCGACGCGTACGTGAGGAGCAGGCCCAGTAGCACCAGTCCAGTCGTGCCTGAGCGCGGTGCGAGGACGCGGTCGAGAATCGACGCCACCAGTTGTGGCGGCAGGAGGTGCGGAAAGACTTCGTACAGGGTGATGGGCAGAAACACGATGGCACCTGCGACCAGTGTGGCCTCGAGCGCCCGCTCCCAGCGCCGCTCGCCGAGTTCGTCGCGGAACAGTGCCGCGCCGAAGTAGTAGGTGGTCACGAGCACGGGCAGCACACACAGCTCCAGCACGATCACCCACTCGGTGAGCGTCATCTCGCCAACGCGCGACTGCACGGCACTCTGCAGGGCCTGGACGATCACGAGCACGAGGAACGTGACGAGCGCCTGTGCCAGCACCACCGGACCGCCCCTGGCCCGTGACGGCTCGACGGCACCGCCACCGTTCACGCTCTGCACGAGGAGATCCTGAGCCGGTCCCAGAAAGAAGACGACAAAGAGCGTCGCCAGGGCGTTGAGGAGAAGGCTGCCGGCATTCAGCGCGCCGAGCACCTGCGTGCGAAATGCCTTGAAGGCGAGAAGCAGGAAGATGACGCTGGATGCCGCCACGTACGCAGCGATTCGGGCCCGCAACAGGAGCTGGTCGAAAGTGATCGGCCGCGCCTCGATCCCGACACCGAGCACCGCGATGATGCCTGCGTCGACGCCCGAGGCTTCGCTGATCTCGGCAGGTGTTCCCCAGGACTGCGGACGGAGCGCCCGCCGGGCGAGTGGCCGAACGCGAGAGATGACGGGAAGCCGCAGTCCAAGCAGCCAGTCAAGGAGGACCGCCAGGCCCAGAGCCAGCAGGCCACACACGCCAGCCGGCCACCACCAGTCGGCTGCACCGGCGGTCGAGGCCTCACGGGCGATGAGCCACACGCCAGCACCGAACACGAGGCCGCAGGCGACAGCAATGCCGTACGCACGCCTGCGGGGCGCGAGGAGAACGACCGTGAGGACGACGCTCGTCAGCGAGGCGAGCAGAGCCAGTTGCGACGATGCGACGATGTCCATCTGTTCGCCCCCCCACCGTTGTGGAGTCGTGCGTCGATGCCAACGCTGTCCCTCATTCCACGAAGGGCGCGTCGAACGCGTAGCCTCCCGTGGCTGAGCACCAGGCCACAACGCTCTGGATCATGCACTTCCCGTCTGCCGCGGGAACTCAGGCCCGTCCTGCGAACTCGCGCGTCTCCGTGTGGACGCGCACCTTCTCGCCTTCGTTGACGAAGAGCGGCACGCGCACCTCGAGGCCCGTCTCCAGTGTCGCGGCCTTGGTGACGCTGCCGCTCGCCGTGTCGCCGCGGCTGCCCATCTCCGTCTCCGCCACGGTCAACTCGACGATCACGGGCAACTGGAGCCCGATCGGGTTGCCGTTGAACTTCTGGATCTGCACTTCGAGGTTGTCGGTGAGCAGCAGCCTGTCGTCGCCGACGATGTCGTCGTTGAGCGTGAGCGTATCGAACGTCTCGAGATCCATGAAGTGCAGCCCCGTGCCGTCGGCGAACTGGAACGACGCCGGCACCATGACCAGGTCGGGCTCCTTCAGCTTGTCCTGCGCCTTGAACGTCCTGTCGAACACGGCTCGATTCAGCAGGTTGCGCATCTTCACGCGCACCAGCGTCTGGCCGCCGCGTGCTGTCGGCCGCGACACCTCGACGTCGAGCATGTGATAGGGCGCCTCTTCGAACTCGACGTACATCTTTCGCTTCAGATCGATAGCGGCAATCAATCCGGCCATGGTGCGTGGGTCTCCGGGGATACAGCGTGTGACGGGCGCGCCGCGCCTACTTCCAGCCCGTGCTCCGGCGCAGGAAGCGCGCGGGGATCGCGGGCTTTGCGGGTTCGGCGGGTGCCGGCGCGTCGGCGGGTTCGCCCGAGGCGGCCTGGATCTCGCGTTCCAGCTCCTCGTCGTTGGGCAGGCCGGCCATCTGATCGACGAACACGAGCGACTGCTGCGACGGGATCTCGAAGCGCTTGCCGCACGACGAACAGGTCACCTCGTCGTCCACGCGGAGCAGATAGTCACGCAGCTTGGCGAACTTCGCGCGGTCGACCTCGTCGGCGCCGCCCGGCAGCCTGTCCTTTTTCGAGCGCCGCACCCAGCGGACGCCGTACTCGTTCGTCCGCCGGCAGCGCGGACACTGGTGCCGTGCCTTGCGGGTCTCCGGCCGTTCGTTGAAGAAGGCGCGCTCGTCGAGAGCCATCCGACGATCTTAATGCAGCAGCGGCCGGTGCTAGGATGGGAAGGTCATGGATGTCAAGGTACTCACCGAGTACGAACAATCCAGCTTGTCGCAGCGCCAGCCGCTGCCAGAGCGGTATCTCGGATTGTCCCTCGACGAGATGGACGCGGGCATCAGGGCCGCCAAGGCCGCCCTCGGCGACAGGCTCCTCATCCTCGGCCACCACTACCAGCGCGACGAGGTGCTCGTCCACGCCGACGTCGTCGGCGACTCGTGGAAGCTCTCGCGCGAGTGCAAGGCGCGCACGACAGCCGAATACGTGGTGTTCTGCGGCGTCCACTTCATGGCCGAGAGCGCAGACATCCTCGGCGCCGATCACCAGAAGGTCTCGCTGCCAGACCTCGCGGCGGGGTGCTCGATGGCCGACATGGTGGACATCGAGCAGCTCGAGATGTGCTGGCGCGAGCTCGAGATGATGGGGATCACCGATGTGGTGCCCGTCACCTACATCAACTCCTCGGCTGCCATCAAGGCGTTCGTCGGCGAGCGCGGCGGCACCATCTGCACGTCGGGCAACGCCCGCGCGACGCTCGAATGGGCGTGGGCGCGCAGCAAGCGGATCCTCTTCATGCCCGACCAGCATCTCGGCCGGAACACGGCGTGGAAGATGGGCGTGCCGCTCGAGCAGATGGCGGTCTGGGATCCGGAAGAAGTGGGCGGCGGTCACATCGCCGGCGACCTGGAAGACGTGCGCCTCATCCTGTGGAAGGGCCACTGCTCGGTACACACGCGGTTCACCGTGGCGCAGATCACGAACGTCCGCAGGCAGCACCCCGGCATTCGCGTCATCGTGCATCCCGAGGTGCCGCTGCCTGTCGTGCAGGCGGCGGACGAGTCGGGTTCGACCGAGCACATCCTGAAGCGCGTGCGTGAATCACCGCCGGGATCGGCGTGGGCGGTGGGCACCGAAATCCACATGGTCAACAGGCTGGCCAACGAAGTGGCGCCAGAGAAGACCGTCGTCACGCTCGATCAGTTCGGGTGCCTGTGCTCGACGATGTTCCGCGTGTCGCCGAACCATCTCCTGTGGGTGCTCGACGGCATGCTCGACGGTGTCGTCCACAACCACATCGTCGTGCCAGAGGCCACCAAGCGCTGGGCTCGCGTGGCGCTCGACACGATGCTCACCATTCACTAATCCACGGCTTCATCACTCATTCAGGAGGTCACATGCCTTACGAACTGCCGCCGCTGCCGTACGCGCACAACGCGCTCGAGCCGTTCATCGACGAGCTGACGATGCAGATTCATCATGGGAAGCATCATCAGGCGTACGTGAACAACCTGAACGCCGCACTCGAGAAGTATCCGGAGCTGCAGGGCAAGCCGATCGATCAATTGATCGCCGGTCTCGACTCGATCCCCGAAGACATCCGCGGGGCCGTGCGCAACAACGGCGGCGGGCACGCGAACCACTCGCTGTTCTGGACGCTGATGGCGCCCAACGCGGGCGGCGCGCCGACCGGCGCGGTGGCCGAGGCGATCGACGCGAAGTTCGGCTCGTTCGACGCGTTCAAGGAAGCCTTCGCCAAGGCGGCCGTCGGCCGATTCGGCAGCGGCTGGGCGTGGCTGATCAAGAGCGGATCGGGCGTGGAGATCGTCAGCAC